>CAMPYS010000010.1 GCA_946998295.1 uncultured Prevotella sp. | reverse complement strand
ACCGGCTGTCTGGTAAAATGACTATCTTTGTTCATGGTTATGTTTTATTTTAGTAAAAACAAAGATAACCAAAAGGACTGATACTTCGTGAGAAGTGTCAGCCCTAATTTATTTTGTTTGAAAAAGTTTTACCAGACAGCAATAATAATTAATAATCTCTTAAAGTAATTTTCTTTTTCACTGACATATAATTGTGCTATAAGCAAAATTATATGCGTGCTATGAATGAGCCATTAGCTTGATGAGTAGCTAAAACTAAGACTTCTGCTATTTGTACATGAGCCGGAGCAGAAGCTGCATAAAAAACAACATCTGCTATATCATCTCCTGTAAGTGGTTTTACACCTTTATAAACTCCAGCTGCTCGCTTATCATCACCATGAAAACGAACGTTAGAAAAATTTGTTTCTACAATACCTGGTTTTATATTAGTTACTCTAACATTACTTTCTGCTACATCTATACGTAGTCCATCAGTAAGTGTCTTTACAGCAGATTTTGTAGCACAATAAACATTACCTTTAGCGTAAGCAGCAGCACCTGCAACAGATCCGATATTGATGATATGCCCAGAATTACGTGAAATCATATTAGGCACAACAAATCTTGTCATGTTCAATAAGCCTTTTATGTTTGTATCAATCATTGTATCCCAATCTTCAAAATCACCTTCATACTCTGAATCTAAGCCTAAAGCAAGTCCTGCATTATTTATTAATACATCAATATGAGACCATTTTTCATTGATATATTCAATAGCTTTTTTCACAGCACTTCTTTCTCTTACATCAAACTGTATAGCTAAAACATTTGCACCAATATTTTCAAGCTCAACTTTTAATACATTAAGCTTGTTTTGACGTCTACCTGTTATAATTACATCATAGCCATTTTTAGCAAATTTTTTAGCACAACTTTCGCCTATTCCACTTGTAGCACCTGTTACTAATACAATTTTATTTTCCATTCTACTTTTTATTAATAGTATTATAATTTATCTTCGCAATTAATAAAATATACAACTCGGAGAATTGTTTGTTTTATATCTCCGAGTTGTAATCAATTCTTTATTATAATAAAAAATTATTCCGCAGGAACTTCAAATTTATCTCCAGTTTGTTCTATTAAATATTTACGGGTATTCTCACTCATACCAGGTCTTTCTATACGTGCGCCAAGTCCTGTTTTTGTACGTAAAAATTTACCATCTTTAGTAGGTTTAACAGCCATATCATTAAACTTAACTATAAGATAAGTAGCAAGTTGTTTCCAACGTGTCATCATTTCATTACTAATCTTAATAGAATAATTATTTAGATATTTAACAGCAGCCGCTTTATCTGTTTGATAAAGACGTAGTGCCTCTGCTTCTACTAATTTTTGGTTAGCAAAATAACTATTATCCAAAGAGTCTCTAACTTCTTTTAGAGTAGGAAACATTTGAGAGTATCGTGGATAAACCATATTTGCTACCCAATTACATACCCAATAAGCATTTTTATCAGAGAAAGTTACAGCATCTGCACCTGGTGTATTAAAGCATTCTGGTTGAACAGTAGAACCGCAATATATTGGAACATAAGCACACATATTGCCATCATCATTTGCAAACCATATTATACCACCTATTTCATTTGGCATATTAGAACGTAATTGGCAAACGTAAGAGAAAGAGCTCTGTTGAGTTGAGGCTGGACGTTCTGTAAAATATTTTTTTCCGTTATATTCAAATGTTAATGGTGTTGGACGATAAGGCATGTCCCAAATACCTTGTCCAAGATCATTATTAGTGCTTAAAGGTGTTCCTTCATAGTGATCTCTCATACTATTTTCCATATCTGCAACTGTGAGTTTATGACCTGGAGCTATCCATAGAGGCATATCTTCTGCATTTTTATCTTTTCCCAAAGCCCAAGGAAGGTAACGGCTCATGTCTGTGAAATGGTTAAAGAAGCTCCAAACACGTGCTTCACAGAATCTACGTCCACTAAATGTAGGAGCAGCATAAGCCATTTTCCAACTGAAGTCTTTATCTTTACCCTTAAACCAACCTTTAGAACGTGCAAACTTTATACAGTTTTTAGAAGTCATAACCTCTGTATTATATTTAGAGAATTGACCTATACGTGCTTGGTTTGCGTGTCCAGATATCATTCCATCTGGTATGCGTACAGCTACCCATACTACTTTTTGTTTAGGATCACCACCACAACCCATCATCTCAAGAATCCAAACTTCATTAGGATCTGCTATAGTGAAACTTTCACCGCTAGAAAGATAACCATATTTGTTAACTAAGTCTGTCATAACCTTAATAGCTTCACGAGCTGTTTTGCTACGTTGTAGACCTAAATACATAAGTGAGCCGTAATCAATTTTTCCTGTCTTGTCTATCATTTCTTTACGTCCACCGTATGTTGTCTCGCCTATGCTTACTTGAAATTCATTTATGTTGCCTATAACATTATATGTAACAGGAGCTTCATCAATAAATCCGTGACTTTCTCCTGAGTCATAGTCTATAATTTCTCGTTTTGTCCCTTTAGGGTGAATACCAGCAGGATAATGACGTAGTCCGTTAAACAATCCATAGTCATCAGCACAGTAAGTAACAAAAACTGATCCATCTGTTGTTGCACCCTTTGTTGCAATAAAGTTAGTGCATGCATCTGCTGCTCCAAATGCTGAAGCTAAAAGCAGAGTAAATAGTAGTTTTTTCATATTTATATTATTTAATATTAAAGATTTAGTTTGTAAGTTATTACATATATAATAGTTTCACATGTATATATATGTCTCAGTATATTAATTATGTTTTTTCATAAGCGCATCTCCCTCTATAGCATTTATAGGTTGTTCGGTAGTTTGATTTGTAGAATCATTATTTTCACTACCGCTATTATCCTTACGCTGGTGCATCTTTATCAGCTTTATATTTGTAAGAATTAATGTTCTGAAAGTTGTACTTTGAATTTGTGGCATTAGCATCATAAAAAAGCCTCTAATACGTTTAATACCAAGAGTATTTGGATTTTGAATAAATAACGTATTATGTGTATCTGATGTTATGTTTAAAGTTTCTGTTGCTATACTATCATTAGAGTATGTTACAGAAATTACTGCTACTCCGTTTCTTGAATCATCTTGAATGATAAATTGTGAATCAAATTCAAGTGTAAATTGATCGCCTTTGTGATAAGAAGTATCTGGTTTTAACTCAAAATCTTTATAGTTTTCTGGTGAAAATGGACTAAAAACGATGGTCTTTGCTTTATGCCAAATATTTACAGTATCACCTTTAGCTTGAATATTACCATATTGATTTAAATCATTTATCGAAGTTCCTTCTTGCTTAGCTTCTGCAGTAAGTTTATCTGAAAGATTTTCGTATATTTTTTTTAGTTTAGATGTATGCCGTATATAATATTTTAGCGAGTTATCAAATTCTTTTTTCGTTATATTATGCTTTTTGTATACAGACAGAATTAAAGCTTCTTTTTTTATATCTGAATAACCTTGCGATATAGCTATAGAATTTGCAATATGATAGTCATAAAGTATATTTTCCATCTCTTTAGGTTGAATATATTCTGATGGTATTGAAGGTTTACATGATGTCAATAGTATTGTAATTGCTATCATGTATAGAAAGATAATATTTATCTTATCCACTCCTTTGAAAATATTCATTCCTATTTTGTTTAAAGCGTTTTTTTTGTATCAATATGTTTTAAAGAGGTATAGAACTCTTTTCTAAAAAATAGTAGCATTAATACAACTCCTACAGATATACATGCATCAGCGAAGTTAAAAATAGCATTAAAAAAAGTAAACTTTTCACCGCCCCAAATTGGAAACCAATTAGGGAAAGTTCCATGAAACAATGGGAAATAAAACATATCCACAACATTACCCATTAAGAAAGAAGAATATCCATTTCCCCATGGCACTAACTCTGATGTAGGCATATTTAGATAGACTGGGTAGGATGAAGAAAAAATTTCTCCATAGAACAAGGAATCAACAATGTTGCCTACTGCCCCTGCATAAATCATACAAATTACTATAATAAAGCCTGTAGAAGCACCATATTTTATTTTTTTTATAATATAAAAAGTTAGAACTATCACTACTGCAACTATTCGAAATAGGCTTAAAAACATTTTACTACCTATTTCCATACCAAATGCCATTCCTTTATTTTCAATAAACTCAATATAGAACCAATTGAATACTCTAATACTTTCTCCAAGGTTCATATTTAATTTTACTGCTATTTTTATTATTTGATCTATTATTAATAGTAACAATACTATTGAACATGCTAAGATAGTTTTCTTTTTTTTACTCATCATATTTCATATAGTCTTACTATTTTCAATGATCTTTATTAGCCTGTTTTGATTCAACACTAAGTGTAGCATGAGGTACAACTCTCAATCGTTCTTTTGGAATAAGTTCTCCTGTTATTCTATCTATTCCATAGGTTTTGTTTTCAATTCTTATAAGAGCAGCTTTTAAACCTTGAATAAATTTCATTTGTCTTTGTGCCATTTGCACTAATTCTTCTTTTGTTTGTGCAGTACTTCCTTCTTCAAGTGCTTTATAAGTTGGAGAAGTATCATTAATATCGTTTGTATTCTGATTTGTCAAAACTTTCATAGTTTCGTCATAATCGGATATTGCCACTTTCAGTTTATTTTCGATTATTACTTTAAACTCCTCAAGTTCCTCACTGCTATAATGTTTTTTTTCTGTCATATTTTATTTGCTTAGAAAAATAGAGGTTTATATTTTATTTATTGTTATATTTATTTTAAATGTATCAAAATCAACTTCTACTCCTTCGTTTTCTGCAATAGTTATCTCATTAGCAAGAACTTGCGACTTAATGAAGTTATTAAATCCTTTGACGGACTTTTCTATCATTGTATTAGGTGATAATATAACAGAAATTCTATCTGTTATCTCAAAACCTTTTTCTTTCCTTAAGTTTTGAATGCGGTTAATGAGTTCACGTGCCATACCCTCTTGTTGCAGTTCATCAGTTAGTTCAACTTCAAGTGCAACTGTTATGTTACCTTCATTTGCTACTAACCATCCTGGAATGTCTTCTGATATTATTTCAACATCAGCTAAGTCTATTGTTACTTCTTGGGTTGATAGAGCTAAATTGATTTTTTTATTCTTTTCAAATAGTGTTATTTCATTTTGAGTAAGGTTATTAATACCTGCGGAAATCTCTTTCATAAGTTTACCGTATTTTTTACCCATTACTCTAAAATTACATTTTACTTTCTTAACCAAAATACCTTCTCCCTGCATAAAGTTTAGTTGCTTAACATTAACTTCATTTCGTATAATATCAGCAACAGCTTCTATATGTTTTTTCTGATTTTCGTCAATGGCAGGAATCATTATTTGTGATAAAGGTTGCCTTACTTTTATACTAACTTTTCTTCGCAGTGCAAGAACCATAGAGGTAATACGTTGAGCTATGTCCATACGTGTTTCCAAATCTCTGTCTATGTGTTCAATATTTGCTTTAGGATATTCATCTAAGTGTACACTATCAAGTTTTCCACCCAAGTCATGATATAATTGATCTGCATAGAAAGGTGCAAATGGTGCAAGAAGTTTTGCAACAGTTATCAAGCAAGTATATAGAGAATTATATGCGTTTAGCTTATCATCACTCATATCTTTTCCCCAAAAGCGTTTACGATTTAGTCGTACATACCAATTACTTAGATCTTCGTCAACAAATTTCTCTATTAATCGTCCTGCACGTGTAGGGTCATAATTTTCTAATTCGTTTGTAACATTTAGTATCAATGAATTAAGTTTTGAGATAATCCATTTATCTATTTCTAATGCTGTTGGTGTTAATATTTTGTTTGTGTTATTATTGTCAATTACTATTGGATTATAGTTATCAACATTTGCATAAAGCGCAAAGAAACTGTATGTGTTATATAATGTTCCGAAAAATTTTCTTCTACATTCATCCACTCCAATAGGATCAAATTTTAAATTATCCCATGGTTCACTGTTTGTAATCATATAGAAACGTACTGGGTCAGCACCATATTTATCCATCATTTCAAATGGATTTATCACATTACCAACATGTTTACTCATTTTGTTTCCTTTGGCATCGAGAACGAGTCCTGTGGATATAACGTTTTTAAATGCTATTGAATCAAAAATCATTGTTGATATTGCATGTAGAGTAAAGAACCATCCACGTGTTTGGTCAACTCCCTCATTAATAAAATCTGCTGGATAATATGCTGGTGGTACAGCAGTGTTTTTATATGTGGATGTAACTAATTGTCTACGATATTCTTTTTCTGTAAGTCCTGTTTTTGATAGTCCTTCAATATTTATTTCACCTTCAAAAGGATAATGTTGCTGAGCATAAGGCATAGAACCACTATCAAACCAAACATCTATTAAATCGGCTTCTCGCTTCATTGGTTTACCTTCATTGTTTACAAGTATTATCTCGTCAACATATGGTCGATGGAGGTCTATACGATTATAGTTTTCTTGGCTAAAATCTCCTACTACAAATCCTTTGTCTTTCAGAGGATTAGACTTCATTATACCTGCACTTACAGATTTTTCTATCTCATTATATAGCTCTTCTATTGAGCCAATACACTTTTCGCCTCTATTTTCATCTCTCCATATAGGTAAAGGAGTTCCCCAAAATCTTGAACGGCTTAAGTTCCAATCATTTAAGTTCTCTAACCAATTTCCAAAACGACCAGTTCCTGTAGAAATAGGATGCCAATTGATAGTTTTATTGAGAGCAACCATCCTGTCTTTTGACTCTGTATCTTTTATGAACCAACTATCTAATGGGTAGTAAAGAACAGGTTTGTCAGTTCTCCAGCAATGTGGGTAACTATGTACATGCTTTTGTATTGCAAAAGCAGAGCCTGCTTTTTTCATTTCTATACATAAAGCAATATTTAAATCCTCTGCCTTTTCAGATGCTTTTTTATCCCATACCCCATTAATATTATATTTTGGATCATAAGCATTTTTTACATAGTTTCCTGCATACTGTGAATATATTGATGTATTTACACAGGCTTTTATAAAATTAGAATCAAGATCTTCTAAAAGATAGTATTTACCTTGCAAATCTACCATTGGTCTTGTTTCGCCTTTTGAAGATATTAAATAAAGAGAAGGAATATGTGCATCTTTTGCTACCTTGGCATCATCAGCACCGAAAGTTGGTGCAATATGCACAATACCTGTTCCATCTTCTGTTGTTACATAATCACCAAGTATAATTCTAAAAGCTTCACTTTCCATTTCTACAAAGCTATCTCTTGAATCCTCGCTTTTGAAAATACGGTTAGGGTTAGCTTTTGCATAATTATTTACATAATCAGGTGCAAATGAACCAATTTTTTCTATAGGTTTTATCCATTTCATCAATTGATGATAATGTACTCCTTCAAGATCCACACCTTTAAGTTTACCAATTATTCTATATGGTAAATACTTATCTCCAGAATTATATTTAGGTATTTCGGTATTAGCTTCAACCTCTGCGTCTTTCTTGAAATAAGTAGATAATAATGTATCTGCTATTATGACTGTAACCTTATCTGCTGTATAAGGATTATATGTTTCTACTATATCGTATATGATTTTTGGTCCTACACATAATGCTGTATTAGATGGAAGTGTCCAAGGTGTAGTTGTCCATGCTAAGAAATAGGGGTTACCCCATCTATTTGATGTTATACCATATTTTTTTAACAACTCATCCCAATCATTTTGTTTTATAGCAAATTGGGCTGTGACTGTTGTATCTTTAACGTCTTTATAGCAACCTGGCTGATTTAGTTCATGGCTTGAAAGTCCTGTTCCTGCAGCAGGAGAATATGGTTGTATAGTATATCCTTTATATAATACGCCTTTGATGTATAACTGTTTTAAAAGCCACCATAATGTTTCAATATATTTGTTATCATAGGTTACATAAGGGTTATCCATATCAACAAAATATCCCATTTCCTCTGTTAGCTTTCGCCATTCAGCTGTAAACTTCATTACATTTTTGCGACATAGGGTATTATAGTCTTCCGTTGATATGTATTTCTCAGATTTTTTATTATCTATATCTTTTTTTGTTATCCCTAATTCTTTTTCTACTCCTAATTCTACGGGAAGTCCGTGAGTATCCCATCCTGCTTTACGAAGGACTTGATAACCATTCATTGTTTTGAAGCGATTAAAAGTGTCTTTTATAGAGCGTGCTAACACATGATGAATACCTGGGTGTCCATTTGCAGATGGTGGACCTTCAAAAAAGATGAACTTTGGACATCCTTCACGTTCATCTATACTCTTATGGAAAATATCATTTTCCTTCCATTCTTCTAATATATTTTTATTGGTTTGTACAAGATTTAAACCGTTGTGTTCAGCGAACTTTTTTGCCATTATACTTTGTTTTTCAATTCATCTAATAAGTTAGGTTGCAAAGATAAAAATATTATATGTAAAAACCAAATAACTAATTTTATTTATCATATAATACAAAATTGTCCCAACCAAAAAGTTGGGACGAAAGGGATTGACTGTCTCACGACGATCACCTCCAAACCTTAATAATCTAATACCATGAAAAACACATTGCAAAGGTAATAAATATATCTATAAATTTACAATTATATTATAGTTAAAGTTAGTTAAGTTTAGCTGTAATATAATTGTTTCTTTTTGATATAAATGTGTTTTATTCTTACTTTTATACTGTTTTAACAGCTATATTATATAGTAAATTATATTAAAAAATGAACTTTTGTAATAACATAAAGTATAAAAAAAATAGATTTTTAGAAAGGAGGGAAAGTGTTATTTTCCTTATTAAAGTTTTTTTTACCCCCTTTATACACCTATTAAAAAATTTACAAAAGATTTAATAATTTTCCAAAGGGTAAATGGGATACACAATATCTGTATTGTAAAAATAGGAGTTTACGCAAAAACAAATAGAACTATTTGTTTTTAATATCTTACGTTTTTATTAAATATCAATATATTTCTAAAGTTATTTATTAATTTATAAAAAATAGTCGCTTATTTTTTTATCTTATAAAACATAATGGTTTTTTTTATTAATTTTGTGTGAACTTAAATAAATGTTATTAGGCAAGAGCTATATAATATATATAATATGAATTCATTAAAAGAGATATATCGTATAGGCAAAGGTCCTTCAAGTAGTCATACTATGGGGCCTCATCGTGCAGCAGAAGTATTTGCCTCTAAGCATGCTGATGCTGCTTCATTTGAAGTTGTTCTTTATGGAAGTTTAGCAGCAACAGGTAAGGGTCACTTAACAGATATTGCGATTTTAGAGGTCTTAACCAAAATTGCTCCTTGTGAGATAATTTGGAAACCTGACGAAGTGCTACCATTTCATACAAACGGTATGTTATTTAAATCTTTTGACGCTTTAAAAAATGTAACATCTAAATGGATTGTTTATAGTATTGGTGGAGGTGCTTTATCGGAGGGTAAAGGTAAAGATGATATGTTTTTTACCAAGCCACTTTATGAGTTAACTAATCTTAAGGATATTCAGAGTTGGTGTGACGCTAACGGACGTGGTTATTGGGAATATGTTGACCATTGTGAAGGTGATAAAATTTGGGATTATTTGCATGAAGTATGGGTTAGTATGTGTAAGTCTGTCGAAGCAGGTTTAGATAATGATGGTGTTTTGCCAGGTAGTTTAAACCTCTCGCGTAAAGCAAGTAATTATTATATCAAAGCTCGTGGCTATCGTGAAACTATTCAGGCACGTGGTTTAGTTTATGCTTATGCTTTAGCTGTAAGTGAGGAGAATGCCTCTGGTGGAACTATTGTTACAGCTCCTACTTGCGGTTCTTGCGGAGTTGTCCCAGCTGTATTGTATCATCTTTATAAAGCTCATGAGTTTTCTGAACGTAAAATATTACATGCTTTAGCTACTGCAGGAATATTTGGAAATGTAGTTAAGTACAATGGGTCTATTTCTGGAGCTGAAGTAGGATGTCAAGGTGAAGTAGGTGTTGCGTGTGCTATGGCTTCTGCTGCTTCTTGTCAGCTATTTGGTGGTACACCATCTCAAATAGAATATGCTGCGGAAATGGGATTAGAACATCATTTAGGAATGACTTGTGATCCTGTTTGTGGTTTAGTTCAAATTCCGTGTATAGAGCGTAATGCCTTTGCTGCTTGTCGAGCCTTAGATGCACAGCTTTATGCAAATCTTAGTGATGGGCGCCATCGTGTATCCTTTGACCGTGTGGTAGAAGTAATGAAGCAAACAGGTCATGACATTCCTTCGCTTTATAAGGAAACCAGTGAAGGGGGTCTCGCTCAAGACTTTGAATGGTAATTTTTTTTATTTTAGTTGGTCTTTATATGCAATAATAGCTTTAAGCGCAATTTGTTCTGCCTCTTGTATAGAGCAAAACAGTTTTCCCCCTGATGCATCTGCATGGCCTCCACCGTTAAAGAAACGTGTAGCCATAGGTTGACAATGAAATCCGTTTCCAGACCGCAAACTTACTAATACTAAGTTAGGTTGTTCTCTATCCTCTCTTAATGATATACTTAATTTTAATCCTTTTATTTGTTGTGGAATATTCACAACTCCTTCAAGATCCCCTTTTATGAAATGAAAACGTTTCAGTTCTTCACGTGTGATAACGAAATATGCAGCATTTAGTTTCTTTATTACCTGTAGTTTCCTATATATTATGTACGATCTAAGTTTAAGAGCATTAATAGAATAATTATGAAATACTTTATTGTATATTTTGTCTTTATCAATATTCTTCTCTAATAATTTACTTATAATATAATATATTTCAGGGCGTATAGAATTATAAGTAAATCCACCTGTATCTGTCATCATTCCACAATATATAGCTTGTGCGCACTCTTTTGTCATTACTTCATAGCCATTAAGTTGGTTAATAAGTCGAAAAACTATTTCACACGTACTACACATCTCTGGATGTGATATATTCATCTCGTTATTACAATCTGGATCTAAATGATGATCTATTAATAGTTTTTTAGCTGTTGAGTTTTTTAGAGTATCTTCCATTTCCTCAACTCTATGTGTTTTGTTAAAATCTAAACAGCATATTAAGTCTGCTTCATCAAAGGCCTTTTGAACCTCTTGAGGTTTCTTGTCATATCTTAACATTTCTTGTGTTTCAGGTAGCCATTGAAGAAAATCTGGATAGGCATCAGGCAAACAAATTGTAATGTTATTTTTACCTATTTGTTTTAAATATAACTTCCATGCTATTGAGGACCCGATGGCATCTCCATCGGGTGATTTATGTGCACAAATAACGATTTTTTGTGCTTCGTTAATTATAGTCTTTAGCTTATTTAGTTCTGTATCATTAAGTAAATTGATATTCATTTGCTTTTTAGAATAGTTTTTTAGGGTATATTTTTTTATCTATTAGTTGCTGAATTTGTTCTACTACATATTGTCTATCTTCAGGATACGTTACTCCAAACCACTTGCTGGTTGTGTCTAATACTTTTACTGTAGCTATTTTTTCGTTTATCAATTTGTTTACCATCATAGGAATAAAGAACTCCGACTTTTTGTTTTCCATATTTTTAGGATCGCTTAGAAATTCTTTAAAATAGTCTTCGCTATATTGGAAATAGTCTGGAGTAAACCCCCATACATTCATTGATGTAGGTGTATTTTCGTCTACAACAGTCCAAGTTTCGTCCTCATTCATATATCTAACATTTCCATCGTGTCTTTCTATCTTTGTTCTTTCAACCACTGTTGTTAGTTGATTTTTTTCATCTGTTGTGCATAGTCCTCTTGATACGGTACCATTTTCACTTAATGTATTACCAACTCTAAAGCCTACCATTGCATAACTATTTTTAGAATTTGTAGGCAAGTTATTTAGAAAATTACTAATAACCTGAAAACAATTACGATTATAAAAATCATCGCAGTTTATGACACAAAACGGTTCGTTAATAACATTCTTTGCCATAAGAATTGCGTGATTAGTACCCCATGGCTTTTCACGTCCTTGAGGAACATTAAATCCTGCTGGAAGTGCATCTAAGTTTTGGAAAACAAGCTCGGTAGGTATATGTGTCTCATATTTTGAAAGTATTTGTTTTCTAAACTGTTCTTCAAAATCTTTTCTTATAACAAATACTATTTTTCCAAATCCTGCTTGTATGGCATCGTAAATAGAATAGTCCATTATAGTTTCGTTATTTGGACCTAAACCATCTAACTGTTTTAACCCCCCGTATCTACTACCCATACCTGCAGCAAGTAGCAATAATGTTGGTTTCATATTTATAATATTTATGTTTAATATAATCTTTAATATGCAAAGATAGGAAAAAACGTTTTAAGTATTATCCCTATTTTAAACTTTTTTCATAAATCAGATTCAAGTACAAAATTTGCGCATTATTTTAGCTTTTTGTGCAACTTTAATAGTTGGGCTACACGCCCTGTTTAGGTAATCATGATAGATAATTTATAGATGCTCTTTACTGCTTGATACTTATGTAGGTATGCTGCTATAAGTCTTCTTCTATTTTGCAAATATAATATAATAAGGACACAATATTATTATGTTTAAAAGAGACAAATAGCCACTGCTATAAATAATAATATTTTAAATATTAGGAGAGAATAATTGTAAATATAATTTACTTACAAAAGCTGTGTAAAAATTTCTTAAGGTAAAACACAATAACGTTTCGTATAGAAACGCCTGAACACTTTTATAAGGATGGCAGAAACGTTTTTATAAGAATCGCAACAAGGATGTAAGTAGAACGATTATCTAAGTTGTTTAATATTTTGTGAATATTTTATAAACGTTTGTTTTTTAAGTAGTTACAATAGACTGTTTTTCAGCAAAAAAACACTTTTAAATATAGATTATTGTATTAAATATACGGTCGTTAAATAACAATTTAGCAAATCAGTTTTGTATATATTTTTTACTCTTTAAATGAACTATCTATTTTTCAATATAGCACTAACCAATAGTGAACATTGTAAATATAAACTTTCATATAATAAAAATAGTTCTTTTTTACAAAAGAACTATTTTTATTATACACCTTTTAATTTTGTTATTACATCTATTTTATACTTTTATGCTCCACAGAAAAACAATACAACAAGTTGTGCTACAAGAATTCTGAGAAACATTGATAATGGATAAACTGTTGAATAGCCTAAAGCTGGTGCCTCTCTTGTACATACAGAGCTGGCGTATGCTAATGCAGGGGGGTCAGTATGGGCTCCAGCTATCATTCCCATAATTGTAAAGTAGTTAAACTTATACCTAATTCTGGCAATAGTTCCTACTATCAATATAGGTATAATAGTTATAAGGAAACCTGTCAAAACGTATAACATCCCATCGCCTTGAGCTACAGTATTCCAAAACTCTGCTCCAGCCTTAATACCTACTGAAGCAAGGAATAAAGCAAGACCTATCTCACGTAACATCATATTTGCAGAAGTTGTAGTATATGTAACAAGGTGGAATTTATATCCAAATCGTCCTAATAGTATAGCAATGATTAAAGGTCCACCAGCAAGTCCAAGTTTTAAAGGAACAGGCATACCCGGTATTGCAATTGGTAAACTTCCAAAAAGAAGTCCGACAACTATTCCGATGAATATAGTAGCAATGTTTGGATGATTTAGACGTTTCTCAGAGTTACCTACTAATTCAGAAACACGTTGTACGTTTTCCTCTGGTCCAACAGCCATTATTCTATCTCCTACTTGGAAACGATAGTTTTTACCAGCAAAAATATCTATACCTTGACGACTAATACGTGTAATATTTACTCCATAGATAGAACGGAAATTAATTTGTCCAAGTATTTTTCCATTCATATTGCTATTAGTAATTACTATACGGCGGCTTATCATCTTTTGTGGTTGTTCTTCTTCATGCCAATCTACTTGTATCTCTGGGCCTATAAAAGTAGTAATAGCCTCAACATCTGTTTCTGTACATACAATACATATTTCATCTCCCACATTAAACACTGTTTCTCTCTTTGGCACTATAATAACACCATCTTTCATCAATCGAGTACAAACAATGTCTCTGTTAAGGAAATCTGTTATTTCTTGCAGTGTTCTACCATTTAAATAAGAGTTTTCTACTTTTAAATACATTACATGAGGCTTTGATTGTGGATCGTCTCCTTCTTCGCCTTCAAGTTTTTTATTTTCATTGTCTATACTTACACGGCAAATAAAACGTATAGCCAAAGTAGCACCTATTATTCCCACAACTCCAAGAGGATAAGCACAGGCATATCCATTAGCTATATCGAAATTAACCCCATTAGGGAAAACACTTGAAATAGCTTCTTTAGCAGCTCCAAGTCCAGGTGTATTTGTAACAGCACCATACATAGTTCCTACCATCATAGGAAGATTAGAATGGTCATTAGTGTCAAAAAATATAAAATAACAAGCAAACATTACTAATACATCAAGAGCTACTATAACACAGGCCAATAGATTTAACTTAAGACCACCTTTTCCAAAACTTTCAAAGAAACCCGGTCCAACTTGTAAACCTATCATAAATACAAAAAGTATTAGTCCAAAATCTTGTAAAAAAGTTAATGTTTCTTTTGGACCTGTAAAACCAATATGTCCTGCAACGATACCAACAAAAAGAATGAAAGTTACACCAAGTGAAATTCCACCTATCTTAATTTTACCTAAGTAAACTCCTAAAGAGATTACTATCGCATACAGTAGTACTATGTGTGCTACTGTTTCTTGATTTGTAAATAAATTAATTAACCAATCCATAATATAATTTAAAAAAATAAAAAGTGTGAAGGCAAAGTTAAGTAAAATTGCTGGAATATTCTATATTTTTAATTATAATATGTCCTATTTACTTATTTGTAGGTAGCTATAAATTGCTTATTAAATAAAAAAAAGAGAGCATGCTAAAAATAAACATGCTCTCAATAAATAAACTATTAAAATAATCTTATAATAATATTATATATAAATTATATAATCTACTTCTTACTTAAAATCTCACTATACGTGTACCATTTGGCTTTTCCTCCATATATACCTTTAAGGTATTATCAGGGAGTATTTCCTCTATCAATTCTGGCCATTCAAGAAAGCATAAGTTTCCACTAAAAAAATAATCTTCATAGCCAATATCATATACCTCTTCTATTTTTTTTATTCTATAAAAATCGAAATGGTAAATAGGATTTTGCTTCCCATCAGTATACTCGTTTACAATTGCAAATGTAGGGGATGTCATAACATCTTCTACACCTAACTCTTTGCATATAGCCTCAATAAAAGTTGTTTTACCAACTCCCATTTTTCCATAAAAAGCAAATATTTTGTTTTCGTTGATATTTTTTATAAATAGCTTTGCAGCCTCGCTTATTTCATTTATATTGTTTATTTTAATTTCCATTTTTCTTTATATATTTATTTGCCTATATCAACAGTGTTAGAAAATTATAAGCAAAGGTACAAATAAAAAGATATTTTGATAATTTATTTTATATTCTTTTTTTAGGAGTAAGCGTTATTAAAGGAACTATCATTTCTTCCATTGATATACCTCCATGTTGGAAAGTATCTTTATAATAAGCTACATAATAATTATAATTGTTAGGATATGCAAAAAAATCATTTTCTGTAGCAAATACATAAGATGTGCTAATATTAGGTGCAGGTAACTGTGCTTTAGCTGGCTCTTTTATCACAAACAAACTTTTAGAATTATAGTTTAGATTTTTTCCTAACTTGTATCTCAAATTAGTATTCGTGTTCCTATCTCCAATAATTTTTACAGGCCGTGTTGTACGTATAGAACCATGGTCTGTAGTGATTATAATTTTATAATTAGAGTGTGATAGTTTTCTCAATACTTCTGAGAAAAAGCTATGCTTAAACCAACTTATAGTCAAAGAACGATAAGCAGATTCATCACTTGCTAACTCACGTATCATTTTCATTTCTGTTCGTGCATGTGAAAGCATATCAATAAAATTTATTACCAAAACATTTAAATCATTTTGCGCTAAAGAATTAAGTTGCTGTATAAACTTTTCTGCACCCTTTGTATCATTAACTTTATTGTAAGTTATCTTATCATGCCTACGATACCGTTCTATTTGTGTTTTTAATAAATCTTCTTCATATAGATTTTTACCTTTCTCATCATCTTCTTCTATCCACAAATTAGGAAACATTTTTGCTATCTGCAATGGCATTAGTCCACTGAATATAGCATTTCGCGCATATTGTGTCGCAGTTGGCAATATAGTAAGATATGTATCCTCTTCTACTTCAAAAAGTTCTCCTATCTCTTGATTTATTAATCGCCATTGATCTAACCGCAAATTATCAATAACTATCAAGAATACTTTTTCTTTTTTATCAATAAGTGGAAAAACTTTAGATTTTATTAGTTCAGGACTCATTAATGGTCTTTCAGAATCTATATGCAATCTTTTATTAGATGATAGTTCATATATCCAATTAAGATAATTTTTTGAAATATATTTTGCAAAATTAATATTGGCTTCTTTCTTCTGATTTATAAGCATATCTGTCATGCTGCTATCTGCATTAGATAGATTCAATTCCCACTTTACTAACCTCTTATATATATCAGACCAATCTTTAAAGTTTTTACAGCTATCTATTTGTAAGTCTATATTTCTATATTCTTGCTGATAGTTAGTTTGTGTTACTTCCGTTAATATCTCTTTTTCATGGATATTCTTCTTCAAAGTAAGTAGTATCTGACTTGGATTAACTGGTTTTATAAGATAATCAGCTATCTTAGAGCCTATAGCTTGATTCATTATATCTTCTTCCTCACTTTTTGTAACCATAACTATAGGCGTTGCTGGCTGTACTTCCTTTATACGTTGAAGGGTCTCTATACCCGAAAGTCCTGGCATTTGTTCATCTATTAATACTAAATCAAATGTTTGTGAAATACATTTTTCTATAGCATCAGCTCCATTGCTTACAGTTTCAACTTTATAACCTTTCTTTTCAAGAAAAATTATATGTGCTTTTAGTAGTTCTATTTCATCATCTATCCAAAGAAGTAATCCGTTAGTCATAGTGTTGTATTCTTTTTATTATTAATTAATATTTAGTGGGTATTTAAAATCCATTAAAATCCTTATATTCGTCTTCAAAATATATGATTGGTTCGTCTTTTGGCTCTTTCTTTTTATGCTGTTTTTTATTCGTGTTATCCTTCTTTTTATCTTTAGATACAGTATCTAAATCTCCTACCATTATAAAATTATTACTTTGTTGGTCGTTATTATCAGCTTTAGGCACTTGATTTGTAGAATTTTCTTTATCGTTATCATCAAGTTTAGTTGGTTCATTTAGTGTATTACCACCAACCAAAGGTAACAAAGCAAAGTGTTTCTTGTAGAATTGTTCATAATCATTATAGCTTAAAACTGTGCCTAATAATTTTAAATTATTATCACTTATTACAAATGTTCTTGCTTGTTTCTTTATCAAATTTACAATATCTGATGACTTTAACAACTGCTTTGAATATACCTGTGCTTCTTCTATATTTTTAAAACCAGCAACTTGCATCTGATGAAGACCTTGCAAATTGACAATATTTATATTGAAATTTCTTACATAGAAACTTGTAAAATTAAAACGAGCTAACTCGTACAATAATTTATTTTCATTAATAGAATCAGGGTTATAGACTATTAAAAACTTATAATCAACATTTGTTTCATTAGAAAAAGTTTTTAGTTTAGTGCTATCATTAAGAATAGTCGCACGATAATTCCAAACATTTCCTAAATCAAATTGAGCATTATTAACTCTTTTTCCTTCATTGATACCATTTATAATCATTCCTGCCATTTCGCTTATTCGGCTTTGAGGATAATTATCTACCACATCATTAAAATATTTAATGCTTTCTTTTATATTTCCTTGATTTAATTTACTTAGACCTGTTATGAAAATAAATTTATCTCTATTCTCACCTAATGGGAATCGTGATTTAGATATACTATTATTAGTTTCTACTTCATCAAAACGATTCTTTTTAAACGCATTATATGTAGCTGTATATAATGAATCTTCTATTTGTCTTCCAAATTTTGCATTTTCTTTAAAATAAGGATTTGTTAATATCGCAGTCCACTGACTTTTAGGGTACGCTGTCTTAAGTTTAGAAATATATAAGTTAGCTACTTGGGGCTGTTGCTTATTCATATACAATAAATAAAGGTGATAATAAACATCATCCATTTTTTCATAATTTGGATATTTCTCTTCTAACCGTTTTAGATACTTTTCGGATAATTTTACATTACCCATTAAATCTTTAAAAATAACACCTGCTTTATGTAGTCCCTCTTCTATTATTTTATTACTTTCTTCAATTTTTTCTTTTGTAAACGGTATTTGTTGCATATAGTATTCGCGTTTATGAGGATCATTTATAGGTAGGTTTTTATTCGTTTCAGAATGTTCACTATTTATAGAGTCCTCACTATATAGAGAATCTGTTTTTGTATCTAAAGAATTATCATCATGCTTATTTACAACAGTTTTGTTAATACGCTGCCAATTATCTATATTTTCACGCTTTCCCCATAACCGCCTAAAAGTATTTTTACCCTGCTGAACAGCAATAGGATTATAAAAGTACCATACTCCTTCATTCTGCTTTGTAGGTATCTGTGGTCTTTTGTCAGCAAATGGGTCATCTATATCAGAAATGTCATTAGAATTTTGCCTTGTCTCTACTTCTTGTTCCTCAAGTTTATTACGTTCCTCCTTTTCTTTTTTTCTAAGTGCTTGAATTACCTTATCGATAGCTTTATTTCTCGCATCTTCAGAACATTTCGCTAAATACTGTAAAGAGTCTTGAAGTTGAACCGCGTCTGTAAATGGTGTAAGTTGATCTAAGATCGTTGCACGATTAGACAATTCTTCATAATATTTTTGATCTTTGTCTAATAATCCAATAGCTTGATTATAACATCTACGAGCATCTGTAAATTTTTCTTTTTCCCAATATAAATTACCCAATTTCAACAGAAGTGTACCTTTCTCAATACTCATATTTGTAGATTTCTTATTTCCCTGTTCATATGCACTTATTGCTGCAACAGTATCCCTTTCTGCTATATATATATTACCTATAGCATAAAATATTTGATCAATATAATTTTTATTATTATCAGATGATGCCATACGTTTAAGTTTGCTTATCATCTGTTTACTGTTTCCTTTAGCCATCACCTCTGTAGATGCAATACGCGCATTAAAAGCTAATTCATAATTAGGAGATAGATGTATTACATTTTTAAATGCTTTAAACGCTTCCCCATTTCTCCCCAATTGAGTCAACAACTGTCCTAACAGAAAAAATTCTCTTGCTTTTTGTTTCTTTCTTTTTTCTTTCTTTATTACTTTTTCAAGATATGGCACAGCTTTTTCTAATTCTCCTGTATGCAAATATAAATCTGTAAGCGCATAATTCCAATCTTTTATTACATTCGGTTCTATATGGTTTCTACTTAAATTTCTTATAACATTTTCAGCTTCATAAATCCATCCAGCCTCTATATACGAAATTGCTAACCATAGTCTTGCTTTAGAATATATAACAGACTGTGTTTTGTATATACGGCTCATATATGAAAATGTGGATGCAGCTTCTTCAAAAGCTCCTTTATAAAATTGAGATTTTCCCAATAACATCCATGCTTTCCATAGAAATGGATTATATTCTTTACGAGATAACCATTCAATATCTTTAGGGGTCTTACGTCTTGTTTTATTCCATTCTGGTTTTCGTTTTATACTGTGTAATGCTATAGCTTTTTCTGCTTTCTTTATAGCTATATCAAAACTATTTTTACCTATTTCCTTAGTATTCTTATTAGCAACTGTAAATAAAGGTATTATATCTATAAAGTTATCCTTATTATTGTTTTCTTTTTCAAGTGAACCAGCTATATAAGCTTGAGAACCATTATAATAAGTATTGTATTTAGCATTAAATGAATGCCACCATCTTGATTTAGCTGTATTTTTTTTTGTAGAACACCCTACAAACCATATACATAATATGGTTGATAAAATTAATAATAGATATTTATAACACTGCTTTTTCACTTATATCTATAACTAAAATAGTTATATTTTTATTGCATATAACCACCATTTATTCATCGGCTATCATAGCAATAAGCTCATCTTTCAATTGATTTGGTATGTTTATACCTCGTAGTTAAAATTAATAATAGATATTTATAACACTGCTTTTTCACTTATATCTATAACTAAAATAGTTATATTTTTATTGCATATAACCACCATTTATTCATCGGCTATCATAGCAATAAGCTCATCTTTCAATTGATTTGGTATGTTTATACCTCGTAGTACTAAACTCCTATTCCATTGTTTAACTTCGTTAGGTTGCATAGTATAAAGAACATTAGAAAACTCTTCTACCTCTTCGCTATTATATTCATCAGCAGGTCTACCTGCAAATCTATCTAACTCTTCATCATCAAAATATTCTATCTCCTTTGTTGCAGCTTCTAAAAAACAGTCTTGTTCACACATACCATCAACACCTACACATTTAGAACAATTATTATTTGAAATTACTATTTTTTCTTCATCAGAGTTATTATGTCTAAAATGACTTATAGCAGTTGCTACTCCTACTATAAGTCCTAAACATAATATTGTCAGAATACCTAAAACTATAATATCCATCTAAATTTTATCAATCACATTCAATTATCTTAAATCCTGCTTTAGTTAGTTCGTTCCAAAATTCAGGATAGGACTTAGTTACAACATTTGGATTATTTATTATTATTGAACCAAGTTTTAAACAAAGCGGTGCAAAAGTCATTGCCATTCTATGATCGTTATATGTATCTATTATAATAGGTATATTTGCTTTACAACGTTTACCTTCCCATATTATTTCTGAATTTTTATTATAATCTATAACATACCCTAACTTCGCCATTTCTGTTATCATTGCTGTTATTCTATCTGTTTCCTTGAGTTTAAGATTCTCTACTCCTATAAATTTAAATGGTATATTTAAAATAGGACATATCGCTATCATTGTTTGAGCTAAATCTGGTTGATTGGTAAAATCATACTCTAATCGTGGTATTGTTCTATTGCGACAACTTAATAACAAATTACTCATACCGTTCTTATCTTTTACAGAAAAATTAGATTTTATACCTAATAAAGAGAAAATATATTTAACAGCTGAATCTCCTTGCCGAGAACTATTTTTTAACATTGAAAATTCTATTTTAGAATCTTTATCATCTATTAAAGATAATATTTCATACCAATAAGCTGCAGAAGTCCAATCATTTTCTATTACATAATCTTTTGGTACATATTCCTTTGGATAAACTACTATCGTATCAACATCAGTCCATTCTACTTCAGCTCCAAAAGAGTGCATTATATGTAAAGTTAAGTCTATGTAAGGACGTGAGACTATTTCTCCTATTAGTTTTATCTCCAAACCATTTTTTAGCGCAGGAGCTACTAACATTAATGCAGAAATATATTGTGAACTAATATCCCCTTCTATTTCTATTTTTCCTCCTTCAAGTTTTTTTCCTCTAATTAATAAAGGAGGGTATCCCTCTTTTTCTTTATATTCAATATCAGCTCCTAAGGTTTTCAAAGCATCTACCAAAATCTTAATAGGCCGCTGCTTCATTCGTTCTGTCCCTGTTAATAGGTGGTGTTCTCCAACAGTAATGGACAATAAAGCGGTCATAAAACGCATAGCAGTACCAGATGCTTTTATATTTATCTCATATGGTTTATCTTTTAATGCTCGTATTATAACATCAGTATCATCGCATAAGGATAAATTATGTGGCATTTTAGTTGTACCGAGTATAGCATTAATTATTAAAGCTCTATTACTTATACTTTTAGACGAAGGCAATTTCACCTTAGCATTTATATTTTTTGGCGGTAGTATTTTATAATACATTTCCAGTATTAGTTTAAAATATTAATAATACAAAAATACAAAATTAAGATTAGCTATTTAGAAAAACGAATATAAAATTTGCTAATCTCTCAAAAAGTCTTTAATTTTGCATATAACAAATCTACGGGATGTAGTTCAGTAGGTTAGAATGCTGGTCTGGGGGACCAGTGGTCGGGCGTTCGAGTCGCCTCATCCCGACAAAATATATTTTTTAATTTAATCTATTGTTAGAGGGTGTACTTCAATATGAAATACACCCTCTACTATTTTATAAATAAACTATACCTTTATTTAAACTCATTTGGTTGGAATGATATTGAGAAATATCCCAAGTTATACACATCTGTTAAATAAAATTGTACCATTATATCTTTATCTTTATTTATAAATGTAGGCATAGCACTAACTTTAGGATTATATACATAACCTTGATTTGTCAACATATCTGTTATAAATGGTGAACGGCAGGTAAGTGCATCATATGTTATATTTATAGCTGCTAAATATTTACCATTATCTTCAAGTAATAGTATTGCTGGGAAATCTTTTGAAGTAGTCATTATGTATATACCACCATCTGCTTTCTGCTCAGCTTTATAATAAGGTAGGCTACGATATTTTTTTACTGCTTCGTCCATAGTCATTTTACCAAAATCAATTATAGGCATAGGAAAATCAACTTTTTCAGGTGGGACTTTTCCTGTTAAATCTGAATAAGTAAAATGCATCTGTGGCTCAAATTTACCTTTAGACTCTCCGTTCTCTCCTTTTTTCTCAACCATAAGAACATAACAAACAGACTTTTCAGCATCATTATAATAAACTGTATATCCATCGTTATCTGTCATACCTGTGTATCTATAATTATATTTTTTAAGATATGTAGTTACATTATCAGGTGTTGGAATACCATCTTTATCTACAAAAATCGATGCTTCTTCAAGTTTGTTCTTCGTTTTAACATCAAACCAATATTTTACTTTTAACCAAGTTTGATCATTCGTTTCATATGTATATATTCCCTTTGCCTCAAGTTCTGGATTAGATACTAATTTATGATTCATACGCTTCTCATATAGTTTCATTAACTCTACAGTAGCATAATGTCCATAGTAAGGAGCAAGTATATTTGTATTATCATCCCTCAAATTAGAAATCCTCATCCATGAGTGTAGACTTTCATCCCATTCGCCAAAGAAGAATTCATATTTATCTGCTTCTTTATTTATATAAATAACTTTTTTTGCATCTTTATTCAAGTAAACTGTTACTTCTGCATTTAGTGAAGCTTTAGTTCTCAATTCGTAACCAGATGCTCGCAAAAAAGCTTTAAACTCATCTAATTTATTTTGTTGAATATTACACTTTGCATACTTATAATTATCTTTAGTATCAAAATTATACGTCCAAGCATAGTCTATTCCGTCAATAGTCTTCTTTAATTCTAATATTGATGACGATTTTTCATTTACAGTGAAGCCTCTAGCTTTTTCTGCAGAAATAATATCTGCTTTTGATTTGCCTATTAAATTACTTGGCATCTCAAATGTTACTTTTTGAATTGTAGGATTTGTTTTATTCTGCTTTTGATAAAATACTAAACTATCTACTTCATTAGAAGTAAACACCTGACGTTTTCCATCCTTATAGATATATACGCCTTGAGCCATAGATTCAAGAGAAAACAATCCTAATGGTAGGATTAATGCTAATGAAATAAAAATTCTTTTCATTTTATAATAAATTTAGATGTATAATTTTTTACTTTAATAATATATACTCCCTTATTAAAATTGCTTAGATTTATTATTAAACAACCATCTGATGCTGTTGGCTGTGAAAAAATTGTTTTACCTGATAGATCATATATTATTACATTTTCATTAGACTTAAATCCTGATAATTCGATAGTTTTATCATTTATCTTTGCATTTTCCAAAGATCCATTAATACTTTCAATATTATCATTTTTTTTATCAAATGTAATTTTTTTAACTTGTCCCTGTGTATAGGTTACTTTTGCTTTAGCTGTCTCAATTATAATTTCTTTGTCTGAAGGTGTAATTTTAGGATTATCACCAAGATTATATATAACCTTTTCTCCAGATGAAAGCCAAACCAAAATATTTTCAGCTTGCATTTCATTAATCGTAATAGCAAGGAATAATAAGAAAAAAACAGTAAATTTAAATTTCATAAGTATCTGCATGAAGCCCTTATTCTTACTACATTATGTCGGCTTCTTTTGCCATAATGAAGCTTTTTTTTATATATATTGGATATTTAAGTTATTTCATTATGCAAATATACAAAAAAATGTAGTTTATATATAAGTTTCTATAAACTTTATTTTTCCATCTACTCGTACATATTCTATTGTAGCAGGCAATAGAATACTTTCCCCAGCAATAAAATTAATTTCTTTACCCGTTTTTTCGTTCCTTAGTTTTGCCTCTCCAGATAATCCTATTAATATTATAAAAGAATCTAATAGGGAATAATCCAAAACCATAGTCTTTGTTATATCATATATAGAAGTAGTAAAATATGCAGAATTTATAACTGTCATCTTTTCATTCTTTTTTTTCTCATAAGCTGTACGATAATCTTTCTCGATATGATAGTCTATACACTCTGCAGCTTGTTGTGTATGTAATTGCCTATAATTTCCGTCTTTATCTTTACGCTTAAAATCGTATATACGATATGTTGTATCGCTTGTTTGCTGTATTTCTGCTAAAAAGCATCCTGGCCCTATAGAGTGAATACGCCCTGCTGGAAGATAAAAGACGTCTCCTTCCTTTACGTTATATTCTTTTAGAGCAGATGTTATAGTTCCATCTTCTACCATTTCTCTATACTGTTCTGGAGTAATAACTTTTTTAAGTCCAGAATATAATGTAGCATTTTCATCGCTTTCCATTATATACCACATTTCTGTTTTACCCCGTTTTAATCCGTGAACTTTAGCATATCTATCATCAGGGTGAACTTGAATTGATAATTGTTTTCTTGCATCTATGAATTTTATTAATAAAGGAAATTCATTTCCAAATCTGTTATAATTATCTATACCTATTAGTTTTTCTTTCATAATAGATAGTAGATAATTTAAATTCATTCCTTTATATTCACCTGAAGAAATAATAGTTTCATTACCTTCTACACCTGATATTTCCCAGCTTTCTCCTATCTGTTCTAAATCTGTATCAAGTTGTTTAAAGTCTTTTATTTTTTCACCGCCCCATATTGTTTGTTTTAATAATGGGGTAAATTTTATTATTTCCATTTTATAAAATTTATTTAGTGTAAAAATCTATAACGTCTGTAATAGCTTTACGACAAATAGGACAAAACTCAGGATTAGTATTTGTTCTCATTCTGCAATCAGGAAAAGCTCTATATACTCCGTGCATAGAATAACCTGCTGGTTCATAAGCCCCTATATTCCATTTCTTATGTTTGTTTTTTTGCTTTGAATATAGATCATTTGGTTCAGGAGTAGGTATAGGTGTTTTTTTATCTACCATACTACTCCATTTTTCTTTAAAATTTACTAATGTAGTTATATTTTTTTCCCAAGGTTCAATATCATGTGGATACATTGGTATTTGTTCGTTTCCATAAGCATATTCATCTGCAAGTCCTGCAAAAGAATGACCAAATTCATGTACAACAACAGGTTTAAATGCCGAATGATGTGCCATAGAAAGGTTATAAGAGTTTAAAATACCACCTCCCCCATAATTATTTGTATTAACTAATACAATAATGTGTTCATAAGGTGTTCCCGCAAGTATATTGTGTAAATCTTTCAAATGAAGAGTTGTTAAATAACGATCACTATAAAATGTATTAAAATTGGAGCTTAATGCTGTAGACTTCCATTGACCTTTTCCTGGTTCAGATGTACCACTATCTTTTGATTTTGATTTTACAGCAATAATATTAAATTTTGTTCTTAAAGATTTAAATGGTTCATGAGCAAATAATGCCTCCATAGCTATATGACAATCTTTTAAGAATATTGGCATTTCTTTATCTGTATATCCTTCTGCAACGTATGCTATATGTATACAACGAGTTGTATCATCTGCTTGTTGCAGCGTTTCGTATGGTGTAATATTTTTATTACCTATTCTACGTATGAGAATATCATTTGGATCAACTGTTTGAGTGTAACTTGCTATTACTTCTCTTCTATTGTTGTTTAATTCTACTGTAACATTTACCTTCTCCTTTGGAAATGGCATTAAAAATACATTTTGAAAAGCTCTTGTTTTTACTTTTGCTTCATCATAAGATAACCATTCTTGAAACAGTGTAGAAAAAGAATTATAATACAATATTTTGTTTGTATTTAGTTCTCTCACTATTAGCCTACCATTCCCTTCTACAGGCACCTCCGATAGTCGGTTACGCTTACCATACCATCTTGGTATTTTTGATAATTCATCAATAGATATAAATTGATTATTAACATTTCCAGAAAAAATATAATCTAAGCGTAAAGTGGCATCTTCAAAATATTTATTAAAATCTTGAGCATTACAAACTAATACTATTGATAGTATCAGAAAAATAGATAATAGTTTCTTCATTATTAATAAATTTAGATATTAAGTATTAAGTACAAAAGTAATTGTTTTTATTATAATAATATAACTAAGTTATAATTATCTTATATTTTTATTTACCTTTTCATAATTAACAAATGAATATGATGGTATAGTATCTGTAGCTTTATGCTCTTCTTTTTTTATTATATTCCAATCAGATTTATTTACTTCAGGGAAAAAGACATCAGCCTTAGATGGTATGTCATCTATTTCTGTCAAATACATTCTATTCGCTATCTTCAAAGCCTCAGCATAAACACTGGCTCCACCTATTATAAATACTTTCTCATTTGCTTCTACAGTTTTTAAAGCCTCATCAAGTGAGTTATAAACATCACATCCCTCAAATTTATTTTTTAGATGTGTTAATACTATATTTCTTCTATTAGGTAAAGCTCCTTTAGGTAAAGACTGGAAAGTTTTTCGCCCCATTATCACAGTATTACCTGTTGTCAATTGTCTAAACCGCTTTAAGTCTTCTTTTATAAAATAAATCATATTATTATCAAGACCTATTGCTCCATTCTTTGCTATTGCTGCTATAATATTTATATCCATTGATTCTTATTATTCAAATTAGATGTAATTCTTTATACTGACACTTCTGCTGATATATGTGGATAAGGGTTATAACCAACCAACTCAAAATCAGAATATTTAAAATCAAATATACTATTAACTTTTGGATTTATATTTATACATGGTAATTGTCGTGGCACACGATTTAATTGTATTCTTGCTTGTTCTATATGGTTACAATATAGATGTGTATCGCCTGTTGTATAAACAAACTCTCCTTCCTTTAGTCCTGTTACTTGTGCTATCATTTTTAGTAATAGAGCATAGGAAGCTATATTAAAAGGCACTCCTAAAAAAGTATCTGCAGAACGCTGATAAAGTTGCAAAGATAATTTTCCATTTGCAACATAAAACTGGAATAAGCAATGACACGGAGGTAATGCCATTTCATCAACTTCAGCAGGATTCCAGGCTGTAACTATAAGTCGTCGAGAGTTGGGATTCTTTTTTATTTGTTCAACAACATTACTAATTTGATCTATTGTTTTACCATCCTTATCTGTCCACGACCTCCATTGATGCCCATATACAGGGCCTAAATTTCCATTTTCATCTGCCCATTCATTCCATATACTTACCCCATTTTCTCTAAGGTATTTAATATTTGTATCGCCTCTTAAAAACCAAAGTAGTTCATATATTATACTTTTAAGGTGTAATTTTTTGGTTGTTAGTAAGGGAAAACCTTTACTCAAATCAAAACGCATTTGATTGCCAAAAATAGATAGCGTACCTGTACCCGTCCTATCGTTTTTGGGTACCCCTGTTGTTATTATTTTTTTAAGAAGTGAAAGATACTGTTCCATTATTTCAGTTTTTATGTTCAATTATTTCTATAGGATC
The DNA here is from genome assembly GCA_946998295.1 of uncultured Prevotella sp. Classification (GTDB taxonomy): domain Bacteria; phylum Bacteroidota; class Bacteroidia; order Bacteroidales; family Bacteroidaceae; genus Prevotella. The sequence continues at coordinate 23,457 of CAMPYS010000010.1, read as the reverse complement.
TGTTGGTATATAACTACTCCTAATCCTCCATTCTTGTGGGTACAGATTATTAGCCCGAGTACATATATTATTTATAAATCCTATCGGTTGTTTTTTATAAGTTAATAGTATTATGCCTTTAGGTATAGTTTCTTTAAAAACTATAGACTCTCTCCTAAGATATTTCATTATAGTGTCATAGTCAACATCTACTTTTATTACAGTATTATCAGTTCTAATTATTGATAAAGCCTCACTTTGAGGTGGAAATATTTTGCCTCCCTTTACTATCCCTTTTTCTTTTCCTGTAAACATTATATTTAATTTGGATAAGTACTTTGTAACATTAGCCCCTATTTTTTCAAATGCAGACCCAAATTTATTTCCTTTTTTCTTTATCACTGTAATAAATAGACCTTCTGTTTTTGTTACTCCTGGTATAAATCTATAAACATTCAAAGTTGTATCTATCAGTGAACCAACTATATTCCATTTCTTTGTTATAGGTATATCAACAGTTTCAGCATTAAACTCTCTAAGTATCCACTGTATATTTTCTTCATTTTCTTTTGTATTTAACGTACAAGTAGAATAAATTAAATAACCTCCTTCAACTATATTATCCCATATATCTTTTATTATACTTCGTTGTAATTTTGCACAAGCATCTACAAGTTTAGGTTCCCATTGTTCTATAGCGTGTTGTTCTTTCCTAAACATTCCCTCTCCAGAACAAGGAACATCTGCTATCACTATATCTGCTTTTAGCTTAGCTTTATGATAATCTCGTGGATAATTGTTAGTAACTATAACATCAGGATGTCCAAATTTCTTAACATTCTCAACTAATATATTTGCTCGTTTTGTTATTGCTTCATTTGATATAACTAAGCTTTTTGGTGGCAAACTACTTCTTGCACATATTGTTTTTCCTCCTGGAGCTGCACATAAATCAAGAAGTAAAACAGGGTCTTTTACTACATTCTTTAATATATATGATATGAACATTGATGCAGCATCTTGAACATAGTAAAAACCTGCATGAAATAATGGGTCAAATGTAAAGTTTGGACGTGAAGACAAATAATAGCCTTCCTCACACCAAGGTATTGGTTGCGGGTTTAAGTATTCTGCTATTTTCCATTCGTCTTTTGTTTTAAATTTATTTAGTCTTATACTTACAGATGGATTATCTGACATTGCAATCTTAAATGCTTCAAAATAACTATCACCTATAATTGGTTTTAACAAAGATTCAAAGCCGTTAGGCAACTTTTTTTCTTCCTTGATATTGGACATAAATATATCTTATGGTTAATTCATATCTATAATTATATCATTTTCACTTGTAGTATTTTGCTTTTTTGGTGAGTTAACAGTTGGTTTAAGTTTTCCTTTTTCATCAAACATACCATAAGTAGTACGTAAAACTCTAAATTCTGTTCGTCTATTTAGTTGATTAGCTTCTTCCTGCTGTTTAACTTCAAGTTTTTTTATATACTCCTCTGTTAAAATATCTCCTTCTTTGGCCCACTTAAACTTTTCTGCTATTTTACGTTTTATCACCTTAGGTCGTTCTTTTCCATAACCTACTGGGGTTAATCGCTTCATACTTATTCCGTGTTCTATAAGATATTTTACAACACTATCTGCTCTACGCTGTGACAGTTTTTTATTATATTCTGCAGACCCTTTATAGTCTGTATGTGCTGATAATTCTATAGTTACATTAGGATTTTCATTTAATAATTTTATAAGTTCATCTAATGCCTTTTTTGATTCTGGACGTAATGTTGCTTTATCAAAGTCATAAAATATATTATCTATTAATACAGGCACTTTAATATTTGCTAATGGAAATTGTATTGTATAGTCTTTAGATTCTGTTACAGGGTCTACTCTCAATTCTTCTTTATGGTTCAAGTATCCGTTGCATGTTGCTAAAAATATATAGTTAACGTTTGGTTGTATTTCTACTTCAAACGAGCCATCACTTTTCACTAAAATCTTTTTATTTGTACCATCATCTCCAACAACATATACTTCAGCTGTAGGAAGCTCATAGCCATCTCGCTCATATACCCATCCTTTAACTATTTGAATTACCTCAGGTAGCTCAAAGCTATAAATATGATCCCATCCTTTTGCATCTCCTCTATTAGATGAAAAAAAACCTCGATTATGAAGTCCTTCAAAGGTCATACCAAAGTCATCACCTTGAGAGTTTAAAGGATATCCTGGATGTTCTATATGGTATCGTTTATCTTTTCCTACTTTTGCTATGAAAATATCAAGCCCACCAAGTCCTCCATGTCCATCTGACGAAAAATAAAGGTCTCCATTAGGTCTGAAAGTCGGAAACATTTCATCATTAGGTGTATTTATAGGTGAGCCTAAATTCTCTACTCCACCTAAAATATCACCTTGTATACGTATTCTCCATATATCTTTTCCTCCCTTTCCCCCTGGCATATCACTAACAAAATAAAGCCATTTACCATCAGGTGATAAAGCAGGATGCGCAAAGTTGGATAATGTATCTTTGCTTATCTCTAATTTATTTGCTTTACTCCATGTAGCATCTGACCGTTTGCTAACAACTATCTGTGCGTAACGTGGATAATTATTATCTGTAATACATTGTGTCAAATACATTTCCTTGCCATCAGGAGTAAATGCTGTTACTCCTTCATCATCTGGTGTATTTATTCCACCTTTTAAAGGTTTAGGAATAGACCATTTCCCTTTATCATTCTTTTCACTTATAAAAATATCTCCAGGCTTAGTTCCTGTTATTCCGCTTAACTCATTGCCTTGAGCTTCACTTCTTGTAGATGTAAAGTATAATTGATTATATTGATCTCCATAGAACATAGGAGAATAGTCTTGGTAGCGTGAATTAAAATTTGGTTCTCGTTTCACAATATAATGAGAACCTTGTTTTTTTATAGTTGGTGCAATAGTTGCTTCAGCTATTCCGTTATTTGCTTCAATGTTATTAGGCTTCATATCTGCAGCTATCCGAAACTCTTTTACAGCTTCTGTGTACAAACCCAACTTCATTAAGTTTTTAGCTAAGTCTAAATGTGTTTCTGCATTATCTTGCTTATATCTAATTACATTTTTTAGCGATGCGATAGCACGGTTACTATTACCTATATGTAAATAACATTTAGCCATTTTGTTTGCTATTTGTCCTCGCTTAGCGCGCTCCTTAGGTATTGTACGTTTATATGCTTTTTTAAATTGGTTAGCTGCAGAATAGTATTCTCCTATAGCTTGTAGCTGTTCTCCTTTATTTATATAACGGTCTGCCCCACAACTTACTATTATTACAGATATACATAATAATATATAATTTGATATTTTCGTTATATTAGTTTTCATTAGATATAATCTTCTTATTCGTATTATCCGACAAAACGTCTATTACTATCTCATTTATTTGTGTTTTTAATTCTTCAATAAACTTTTTTGGATTATACTTATCTTGAGCAATATCTCTTAGCTTTTTCTCCCATATCCCTGTAAGTTCTACAGATGTCAATAATGGGTCTTTAATTATATTAATAAGGGTTTGCCCTGTATCTGTTGAAAGAATGTTTTTTTTCTTTCTCTTTATATAGTTTCTCTTGAATAATGTTTCTATTATACTTGCTCGTGAAGATGGTCTCCCTATACCGTTTTCTTTTAATGCTGCTCTTAATGTCTCGTCTGTAGTTAGTTTACCTGCTGTTTCCATAGCTCTCAGTAAAGAGGCTTCTGTAAAATGTTTTGGTGCTGTAGTTTGTTTTTCTGTTAATGTCGGTTTATGTTGTCCTCTTTCTCCAACTTCAAATTTAGGTAATATTTTTTCTTGTTCTTTACTTGTATTATGTTGATTTTCTTCTATACTCTCTGCATATACCTTATGCCAACCTTCGTCTATAATCTCTTTCCCTACAGTCTTAAACTCTATTTTATCTACTTTGCCCAAAACAGTAGTTGTAGAAAACTTACAACTTGGATAGAAAGCTGCAATAAAACGTCTCGCTATTAAATCGTACACTTTTCGTTCTATATCTGTAAGTTCTTTTGGTACTACGTTTGTTGGAATTATTGCATGGTGGTCTGTAACTTTTGAGTTATCAAAAACATTTTTAGTCTTAGGTAATGGAACTCCACTTAAAGCCTTTACTATCAAAGAGTAAGGCTGCTGCCCGCTAAATTTTATTTTATAAAGTGAATTCATTATCTTTGGACATTGTTTATAAATATCATCTGTAAGATATTGTGTGTCTACACGTGGATATGTAGTTAACTTGCGTTCATACAGACCTTGTATTGTGTTTAATGTTGTTTCTGCTGTTAAACCAAATTTTTTATTACAATCAACTTGCAAAGAAGTTAAATCATAAAGAGGTTTTGGTTGCTCTGTTCCTTTCTTTTTATTTTGGTCTTTTACTATAAAATCCTTTTCTTCAATTAAAGAAAAAGCTTGTTCACCTTCTTCTTTAGTTGCAAACTTTCCTTTTGTTGCTGTAAATTGTGTTTCACGATATATTGTTGCTAATACCCAATATGGTTCTGGTTTAAACTCTGCTATCTCTTTATCTCTTTTTACTATCAGTGCAAGTGTTGGGGTTTGCACCCTACCGATAGACAATATTTTTCCATCGTGTCTAAAGTTATTACCTGTATACTTTAATGTGTAAAGACGTGTAGCATTTAGTCCTAACAACCAATCACCTATAGCGCGAGAAAGTCCTGCCATATATAAATTCTTATAACAATCTTGTGGTTTAAGAGTGGCAAAACCTTGTTTTATAGCCTCATCCGTCATTGATGAAATCCATAGACGTTTTACGGGGCAAGTTACTTTAGCTTTCAGCATTACCCACCGCTGTATTAACTCTCCTTCTTGTCCAGCATCACCACAGTTTATTATTTCGTCTGCATTCTTAAATAGTTTTTCTATAATAGCAAATTGTTTTGCTATTCCTTCATTTTCTATCAGTTTTATTCCAAATCTATTTGGTATCATGGGTAAAGCTGCCAAACTCCAGTGTTTCCAATTAGGTTGATATTCTCTTGGTTCTTTTAATTCGCACAGATGTCCAAAAGTCCACGTTACTTGGTATCCGTTTCCTTCAATATATCCTTGCTTTGACTTTGTAGCTCCGATTATACGTGCTATATCGCGTGCAACACTTGGTTTTTCGGCTATACACACTTTCATGGCTTTATTCTGTATAGATATTATATGTTTTTTTAATCACACTGAAATATATCTCTTGTGTAAACCTTAGTCTTTACATCGTTAAGACAACTATCGTAGCGATTAGCAATTATTTTATCGCTTAAAGACTTGAATTTATTAAGGTCATTTACCACCTTACTGCCAAAGAAGGTTATACCATCTTCTAAAGTTGGTTCATATATAATTATCTCTGCTCCTTTGGCTTTTATTCGTTTCATCACACCTTGTATAGAACTTTGCCTAAAGTTATCGCTATTAGATTTCATTGTTAATCTAAACACACCTATGGTGCATTTCTTTTCTTCATGTGGGTTGTAATTTCCATGTGAAGTATAATCATAATAACCTGCAAGATTTAAAACTTTATCTGCTATAAAATCTTTGCGAGTTCTATTGCTTTCTACTATAGCTTGTATCAAGTTTTCTGGTACGTCTTGATAATTAGCAAGTAACTGTTTTGTATCTTTTGGTAGACAGTAGCCTCCATATCCAAAAGAAGGATTATTATAGAAATCTCCTATACGGCTATCATAACATACACCTTTTATTATATCTGCTGTATCAAGCCCCTTTACTTCTGCGTATGTATCAAGTTCATTAAAATAGCTTACCCTTAGTGCTAAATATGTATTAGAGAAGAGTTTTACAGCCTCTGCCTCTGTTAGTCCCATAAATAGTGTAGGTATATTTTTCTTTATAGCTCCGTCTTGAAGTAAAGCTGCAAAAGATTTTGCAGCTTCTGCCATCTGTTTGTTATTTTTATCATGTCCTACAATTATCCTACTTGGGTATAGGTTATCGTATAGAGCTTTACTTTCACGCAAAAACTCAGGGACAAATATTATATTGGTATGGTTATAACGTTTTATCAATCCAGCAGTATAACCTACAGGTACTGTAGATTTTATTACTATAGTTGCTTGGGGATTAACTTTTATTACTTGTTCCACTACGTCTTCAACACTTGTGGTATCAAAGTAGTTTCGCATTGGATCATAGTTTGTAGGAGTGGCTATAACTATGTAGTTTGCATTGGTATATGCCTTCTCACCATTTAGAGTAGCTTTTAAGTGTAATTTTTTTTCTAATAAATATTTTTCTATATATTCGTCTTTTATAGGAGACTTATGGTTGTTTATCAAGTCTACTTTTTCTGGTACTATATCTACCGCTTCTACTTGATTGTTTTGACTTAACAGGGTGGCTATGCTTAACCCGACATAGCCTGTACCTGCTACTGCTATTTTGTATTTTAGCATATATTACTGTTTTATTTACAAAAGAGAGCAGAATTTTTATTCCGCTGTCTCTTCCTTCTTCTTACGTGATACACGACGTTTCTTAGGCTTTTCGTCTGTACTATTTTGTTTAACACCTGCTAAATCTGGATCTATAAGGATACGCCCACAATACTCGCATACTATTATCTTTTTATGCATACGAATATCTAATTGTCGCTGTGGTGGTATTTTATTGAAACAACCTCCACAAGCATCACGTTGTACATATACTATGCCAAGCCCATTTCTTGCTCCTTTACGTATACGCTTAAAACTACGTAACAAGCTATGATCTATATTTGTTTCTATTTCATTAGCTCTATCTTTTAGGTTTTCCTCCTCATCGCGTGTCTCTTGCATTATATCCTCTAACTCTGAACGCTTTGCTTCAAAGTCTTTTATTCGTTCTTTAAGCATTGACTCGCTATGTGCAAGTTTTTCTGTTTTCTCTGATATAATAACTTGAGCTTCGTCTATTTTTTTCTTACATAGCTCTACCTCTAAGGTTTGAAACTCTATTTCTTTGCTTAACATGTCGTATTCTCTATTGTTAGCAACTTCGTCTATCTGTTTGTGATAACGTTCCAAACTTATATTAGCACGATCTATATCTGCTTTTTTTTGAGTTACAGCTTTACGATAATCTGCTATCTCGGCTTTCAAGTTTTCTATACGGGTGCGAAGTCCTGCTATCTCGTCCTCAAGGTCTCTAACCTCCAAAGGTAATTCTCCACGTAACTCACGCTTTGCATCAATAGCTGATAATGTCATCTGTAATTGGTAAAGATTCTTTAGCTTCTCTTCAACAGCTAAATCTTTTGGGTCTTTTCTTGCCATTAGTGTAAAAAGTATTTTTATTTATTATTTGTATACAAGTATATTTCTATGTTTTATTGTGTATTATATTACACATTATTATATATATAGTATAGGATTTGTGTTAATGCTTGTTTTAAAACATTTCACTCCTGTACATTTATCTTCTATTATTTCTTGCAATAACTCTATTGTGAATTGCTCACTTTGATAGTGTCCTATCGTACATATTTGTATTTCTTGTTCATGTCCAAAATAATCATGGTAGTGCATCTCGCCTGTAATAAAAGCATCGGCACCAGCTTTTATCGCATCGCACAATAAAAATGAGCCTGCTCCACCACACAAAGCTATACGCTTTATAGGTCGCTGTAACAGTTTGTTAGCTTGAACACACTCTACGTTAAAACGGTCTTTTAGTAACAACAATAAATCATCTGCTGCTATTGACTGTGATAATTCTCCTATAATTCCATCGCTGCCTTTAACTGTTCCGACTTGTTGCTCTGTTCCTAAAAACTGTAAATTTAAAAGTCCTATATATTTTGCTATTTTATAATTTACGCCTCCTTCTACTGCATCAAGATTTGTATGCATTGCGGCTATAGTAATATCGTTCTTTATTGCTTTAATTATTGTTCGTTGCACATAACTGTTATCACTTATTTGTGTCAACTTACCAAAAATTAAAGGGTGGTGGGATACTATAAGATTACAACCTAAACTTATAGCCTCTTCAACTATTGATTCTGTTACATCAAGACACAATAAAACCCCTGATACTTCCGCCGCTGTTAATCCTACCTGTAAGCCTGCATTATCATAGCTGGCTTGCAAGGGCAGTGGCGCAAAATGTTCAAGGGCATTAAGAACTTCCTTTATTTTCACGCTTTAATAAAATATGTTTATGTGTGCAAAGATACAAAAGAAAATGTATTATAAAAAATTATTTATTACCTTTTGCTCTGTTATGTGTCTTACAAGACTCTTTTAAAGTATATTACTATAATCTGGTTTCATTTGTTATTTTTGTTAGTTACAAAGGTAATAGAAAAGATTGTAAAATAATATTAAAAAGCTCTTAGATTGTACACAACAAAAAAGACCATTTGCTTTTATTATATATAAAAAATAAATCTATAACTCATTTTTACAGTAAAAAATATATACAAAAACATATTTTTAAAAAATCGACATCTAAAGATTATATATTACGAATAATAACATATAGTTAAGAGTATTTTTATCTAAAACTATATATTTGTAACTATTTATAAAACAAAGTATTATAAGACATTTTAAAGAGTCCGATAATCGTTTAAGTTAAACCCTTGCTGCGACCCTTATAAAAACGTCTCTGCGATTCTTATAGAAGTGTTCAGGCGTTTCTATAAGAAACGTTTTTGCGATTCTTATAGAACGATTCTCATTTTTGTTTTTATCGGTAATTTTTATTTACAATAATAGTTTTAAAATATTCAAGATATTATTTATGCAGTGAGTCTTTGCCACTTCTTAACACTATGTTTTTACGCCCTAACCTTGCATTCTTTTAATATAGAAGTGCTAACATTTAGTACACGTATTGTTTCACCCTTAGGATGATCTAATTCCATATATTTCATAAACATTGCGTTTTTTTAGTAGTTCCAATTACAAATTTACTATTACAGCTATAAACGACACACTTTGAAAAAGAAATATTCCCACTAATTTCTCTTAAAAAACGATATTCCTCAAGAGATATATAAATTGCTATGTTAAAGAAGTTCACCTTTAATAGTTTTTGAACAATTAATAATTTTGAATTTTAATAGTCAACTCTTTATATACAAAGACACACAACCCATATGTTTATAAGACGAAAGGAAATAGAGCAAAAAAACAAAGAAAAAAGAAACAAAATAGAAGGAATTACATACAATCATCATTACTACAACTATCTACAGTACTATCTTTATTAGCCATTTAATGATTATATATTTTTTTGATATAAAATATTGTTTAGTTATATGGTTTTTGTAACTTTGCAAAAATAAAACTATATATATATAAGGATGTCAAGCAAGAAACTGATAAAGACTGCATTAATATCAGTCTTCAATAAAGAAGGTATAGATAAAATACTTAGTAAGTTAAACTCTGAAAATGTAAAATTTATAAGTACAGGTGGTACATATAATTACATAAAGTCCTTAGGATATTCTTGTGAACGTGTAGAAGATATAACAACTTATCCCTCTATTTTAGGAGGTAGGGTAAAAACTCTTCATCCAAAGATTTTTGGCGGTATCTTATCTCGTCGTAATAACGACGACGACAACAAACTTGTAAAAAAATATGATATTCCTGAAATAGACTTAGTGATAGTAGACCTCTACCCCTTTGAAGAAACAGTAGCTACAGGCGCAACAGAAGCAGATATCATAGAAAAGATAGATATTGGAGGAATTTCGTTAATTCGTGCAAGTGCCAAAAACTTTAATGATGTACTTGTTGTACCAAGTAAATCGGAATATCCTTTATTCCTTTCTTTACTTAACAAGCAAGGAGCAGTAACAGACATAACAGACCGTAAATATTTTGCTCAACGAGCTTTTGCTGTTAGCAGTAAATATGATGAATGTATATATAGGTGGTTTGTTGATAATGTAAATAAATAATATAATAAAGTATAGTAATTTTAATAATATAGCATAGTTTACCCTAAACTTTTAGTGTAAATTTATATTTTACTTATAAATCAGTTAAAATGGGATTCTTTTCATTTATTCAAGAAATAGCGATGGATTTAGGCACAGCTAACACTATAATTATCAGCGGCGACAAGATTGTTGTTGATGAACCTTCAGTTGTTGCATTAGATCGTCGAACAGACAAGATGATAGCAGTAGGCAGTGAAGCTAAGATGATGTACGAAAAGGAGCATCCTAATATACGTACAATTCGTCCTCTTCGTGATGGCGTTATAGCAGACTTCACAGCTTGTGAACAAATGATGCGTGGACTAATAAAAATGGTTCATAGTGGTCGCCGTCTATTTTCGCCCTCGTTGCGTATGGTTATAGGCGTACCTTCAGGTTCAACCGAAGTAGAACTTCGTGCTGTTAGAGACTCTGCAGAACATGCTCAAGGCAGAGATGTCTATCTTATTTTTGAGCCAATGGCAGCCGCTTTAGGAATGGGTCTTGATGTTGAAGCTCCAGAGGGTAACATGATAGTAGATATAGGTGGTGGAAGTACCGAGATTGCTGTTATTTCTTTAGGTGGTATAGTATGTAACAACTCTATACGCGTAGCTGGTGATGACCTAACTGCCGATATCCAAGAATATATGAGCCGACAGCATAACGTTAAAGTTAGTGAACGTATGGCTGAAAGAATAAAAGTACATGTAGGTTCTGCTTTAACTGATTTAGGCGAAGAAGCACCTGAGGACTATATAGTACACGGCCCAAATCGTATCACAGCCCTACCTTTAGAAGTACCTGTATGCTATCAAGAGATAGCTCATTGTTTGGACAAAACTGTAGCTAAAATAGAAAATGCTGTCCTTTCAGCTTTAGAAAATACTCCTCCTGAACTTTATGCAGATATAGTTAAAAATGGTATATACCTAAGCGGTGGTGGTGCTTTACTAAGAGGTATAGACAAGCGACTTACTGACAAGATAAATATACCATTTCATGTTGCTGAAGATCCTCTTCATAGCGTTGCTAAAGGTGCAGGTATCGCCTTAAGCAATGTTGATAAATTTTCATTTCTGATGCGCTAATAAAATATTTTATAGCTTGGGAAGAGAGATATTAAAGCTGCTAAAGTAGAAAATAATCCCTTTAGCAGTTTTCTGTTTGTTTAGATAGTTTCTTATTTTTAGATAGAGATATATTAAATGCGTAATTTATTAGAATTTCTTAGTAAGTATAAACATTGGTTTCTTTTCGTCCTGTTAGAAGTAATCAGTATGATACTATTATTTCGTTTTAATACTTATCAAGGAAGCGTATTTTTTTCTTCAGCAAATATCGTCTCTGGCAGATTGTACGAGTTAAGCTCAGATATAACATCCTATTTTGTAATGGGAAAAACAAACAAGGAGCTAACTGATAGGAATATACTCTTAGAACAAGAATTAAAATATTTACGTTTAAAATTAGCTAAAAAAGATATTTCTAAAATCTCTCAAGATAGTTTGCTCTCATCGCTTAAATTGATAGATGCAGAAGTTGTATCAAACTCATTAACACGCTTAGAAAATTTCATCACCATAAATAAAGGCTCTTGGGATGGTGTACGTAAAGACATGGGCGTAGCAAGTGGCTCAGGGGTAGTTGGTGTGGTTTACTTGGTTGGGATTCACTATTCGGTAATTATTCCTGTATTAAATTCTAAGTCAAATATTAGTTGTTCTATACAAGGACGTAATTACTTTGGTTACCTTCATTGGAATGGCGGTTCAAAAGATATAGCCTACTTAGATGATATACCTCGTCATGCTAAATTTAAAATTGGTGATAAGATTGTAACAAGTGGATATTCCTCAATATTTCCATCAGGCATATTAGTTGGCAAAATACTACACGTGTATAACTCTGCAGATGGACTGTCATTTCGCTTAGCTATTAAGTTGTCAACAGACTTTGGTAATTTGAGAAATGTTTGTGTAATAGACGATAAATCAATACAAGAGAAAAAAGATGTTATAGACGCAGCCGAAGATTCTATAAAACATCTTGGTAATGATTTTTCTACTTCAGATTAATTATATATATTTTTTTATATAAAGATATGAATGTTGTTTTCTTAAATAAATTAATTCATTTTTTAGTATTAGTATTAATACAAGTATTAGTACTTAACCATATTCATTTATTTGGTGTAGCAACTCCTCTACTTTATGTCTATTTTATCCTAAATTTTAGTTATAACTACCCACGTTGGGCTTCAATGCTCTGGGCTTTCATCATGGGAATCATAATCGATATTTTTAGCAATACTCCTGGTATAGCTTCCGCTTCACTTACTCTTTTAGCTGCTATTCAGCCACATATACTTAGACCTTTTATAATGCATGATGACACATCAGATATAGAGCCTAATATCACTGTTCTAACTTACTCACGCTATATTGGCTTTGCCTCAATAATGACCTTTATTTATAGCATTGTTTTTTTTACATTAGAGATGTTTAGCTTTTTTAATATCGTTGAATGGATAAGTTGTGTTATTGGTAGTACTGTATTGACAATAGCGTTAATATTAGTAATAGAACGTATGCGCAGTCGACTATGAAAAATTATGATTTTGAAAAACGTCGATTGGTATTAAGTGCTGTAGCTATTGTTATAATAGTTGCTTATGTTATCCGCCTTTTTGCCTTACAAATAGCCAGTGATGATTACCGCAAAAGTGCCGACTCAAATGCCTTTCTAAAAAAAATAGAATTCCCCTCTCGTGGTATTATAACAGACAGAACAGGAAAATTACTTGTATATAATCAGCCAGCTTATGACTTAATGGTTGTTATGAATGAAGAAAAGGGAAGATTAGACACTTTAGATTTTTGTCGTTCATTAAATATAACTAAACAATTCTTTAACAAACGAATGAACGATATAAAAGATAGAACTAAAAATCCAGGATACTCACGCTTTACACAGCAATTATTTTTAAGTCAACTAAGTGATAAAGAGTTTAGTGCTTTTCGTGAAAAACTTTATCGCTATCCGGGATTTTATATTCAAAAACGTAGTGTACGACAATATCAAAGTTCTATAGCAGGACATGTATTAGGCGATGTTGGTGAAGTTAGTCAAAGCGATATAGATGAGGACAATTATTATCAAGCAGGGGACTATATTGGAAAAATGGGAATAGAAAAAGAATATGAAACTGTTCTCAGAGGACGCAAAGGCGTTCAAATTCTTCTTCGTGATGCACATGGTAGAATTAAAGGAAGATATAAAAATGGGGCGTATGACCAAAGACCATATCCAGGAAGTGATATAGAACTCTCTATAGATGCAAAACTTCAGGCATTAGGCGAACGAATGATGGAAGGAAAAATAGGAGCAATAGTAGCAATAGAACCTAAAACAGGTCAGATATTATCAATGGTATCGTCTCCAACATTTGACCCACGCTCTATGTTAGGAAAAAATAGAGGTAAAATTATACATAGAATGATGATAGACCCAGCTAATCCTATGCTAAACAGGGCTGTAATGGGGCAATATCCTCCTGGCTCTACCTTCAAAACAAGTCAAGCTATTACATTTTATTCAGAAGGAATAATTAATGACTCTACCCGCTTTCCCTGTCCACATGGTTTTTATTTTAAAGGTCTACATGTTGGATGCCATAGACATGCCTCTCCTATATCATTAGTACCAGCAATTAGCACTTCTTGTAATGCATATTTCTGCTGGGGACTTTATTACATGCTATCTAACAGAAAGAAATATCCTACCCTTGATAAAGCAATAAATCGCTGGAGAGACTATATGGTATCAATGGGATTTGGATATAAATTAGGAGTTGATTTACCAAGTGAAAAACGTGGTATGATACCTAACGCTAAATTTTATGATGAGGCATTGGGCAAGTGGAATCCATTATCTGTTATATCAATTGCCATAGGACAAGGAGAGATAAATTTAACTCCTTTACAGATAGCTAATCTTGGAGCTATTATAGCAAATAGAGGGTATTACTATACTCCACATCTAGTAAGAAAAATCAAAGGGAAACATATAAAAACGGATTTTTTTAAAAAACATTATGCTAAGGGTACAAAAAAAGCGTATAACAGAGTTATTGAAGGTATGATTTCTTCGGCTATCGGAGGAACTTGTGCACACGCTTATCGCGCTGGCTACACCTTAGCAGGTAAGACAGGTACGGCGCAGAATAGGGGTAAAGACCACTCTGTATTCATGGGGTTTGCCCCAGTAGATAGCCCCAAAATAGCAATAGCTGTATATGTTGAAAATGGTGGATTTGGTGCAGTGTACGGAGTTCCTATAGGGTCGCTAATGATGGAACAGTATATTAATGGAAAATTAACTAAAAATGATTCCATTAAATCAGTAATTATTCAAAAACGACATATTAAGTATCCCTTTAAACGTCCACTATCACCAGCAGATTCATTAAGATTAGACTCTATAAAGCGTGTTAATTATATAAAGGACTCGCTGAAACAAGTATTTGAAAAACAAAAACAAGAAGAAATACGTAAAAAGAAAATACTATTAGAATCTAAGAAAAATTCTGACAACGAAAATAAAAATAGTAAACCACAAAATGATCAAGCCATTAGGAATGATGATGAACTAAAAATAAAATCAGAGCATGATGATAAAGAAGACCCAACACATGGTAAGAAAAAGGACTCTGATAACTACTGATAATAAAACTAATAGTCTGTAAAAGAAATTTATAAATAACAAGTGGAAAATAATTATAATTCAGATAGAGGTAAAGGCATATTTAGTTCATTAGACTGGTGGACAATAGGAATATATCTAATATTACTAATTTTTGGATGGGTTAGTGTTTGTGGAGCAAGCTACACCTATGGAGATACAGATATATTATCCCTATCATCACGCTCTGGTATGCAAATTATATGGATAGGAACATCTATCTGCTTAGGATTTGTTCTATTAATGATGGATGATAGACTTTATGATACCTTTGCATACCTAGTTTACGGTCTTTTTGTATTACTATTATTTCTCACAATATTTAATCCACATTCTATAAAAGGTTCTCGTTCATGGATAGTTATGGGACCTTTACGTTTGCAACCTGCAGAATTTGCTAAATTTGCTACAGCACTTGCTATATCTAAATTTATGTCCGCTTATGGTTTTACAATGGATAATTGGAAACATTTTATAGGAGCATGTAGCATTGTAGTAATTCCTATGATTTGCATAGTAGGACAAAGAGAAACAGGTTCTGCATTAGTTTATTTGTCCTTTTTCCTAATGTTTTACCGCGAGGGTATGTCTGGATCATTTTTGTTTACTGGAGTAGCAATGATTATATATTTCATAGTAGGCATAAAATATGAAAATGTTTACTTATGGGATAATGCAACATCTGTAGGTAAATTTTGTGTATTATTTTTAGTTCAAATATTTACTACAGCCTTAGTATGGGTCTATCTCAATGACCAAAAACGTATGCTTAGGATTTTATTTTTTATACTTGGTATTACATTATTAAGCTTTTTGTTTTCTGTCTTTGTTATACCATTTGACATAGTGTGGATACAACTAATAATTTCTGCAGGATTAATAGCATATTTTGTTTATATCTCATTAAGTGCACGTATCAAACAATATCTATATATTGCATTATTCACAATAGGGTCAATAGGATTTTTTTATTCTGCAGATTATGTTTTAAATGATGTAATGCAGCCTCATCAACGTGTACGTATTAATGTGCTACTTGGACTTGATGATGACTTGGCTGGTGCAGGTTATAATGTTCACCAAAGCGAAATAGCTATAGGTTCAGGAGGATTACAAGGTAAGGGGTTTCTTAATGGTACACAAACTAAATTGAATTTTGTCCCAGAACAAGATACCGACTTTATATTCTGTACTGTTGGTGAAGAAGAAGGGTTTTTAGGCTCGGCCTCTGTTCTTCTCTTATTTTTAGCATTAACTCTTAGGCTAATGTATATTGCTGAGAGGCAACCATTTAAGTTTGGACGTGTTTATGGGTATTGTGTGGCAAGTATTTTCTTATTCCATGTTTTTATAAATGTAGGTATGGTTTTAGGAATAACTCCCGTAATAGGTATACCGTTACCATTCTTCAGTTATGGTGGATCTTCATTATGGGGTTTTACATTACTATTATTTATATTCCTACGTATAGATGCTGGACGTAATCTCGTACGACAATAAATGTTATATAACTATTAGTATTTTATATCTTAGAGAGCTTTAACCCTATATCATTTATTCCTTGCAAATTATCTACTTTCATTATATGTCTTACTGTTATTTTAAGAGAGTCATTTCTCTTAAGTTTTAGAGTAGCTATAGTTTGCTTTATTATAGAATTTGATATAGACTGTTTACCTAATAGCTTCCCTTTATTGTCAATTATAGGTATATTTATGGTATCATTAATAGTTTTTGTAGTATGTTTTTCAACATTTATAATATCTTTTTCAAGTATTAGTGAAAGATATTTATATTTATAATTGTGTGAAACTCTAAGTGCTAAATCTAATAAATAGACCCCCTCCCATTGCCTATCTATCAGAAATGTTACAGGAGCATTGTGATTCCAACCTGTATTATCTATTGAATGAAATTTATCAAAAGTTCTATTATCATTACAAGATGTTATACTTATATAAAAGCATATAAGTATAACATAAATAGATAACTTAATAAAAGTGTTAAATCTCATTTTTGCCTTCCCTCTTTGCAATAGTTGCTATATTTTGTTTTTTATTTTTTTTTGATGTTATTCTTTGCTTTTTATTCTTCTTTTCTTTATCAAATCTATTTATATCTCCATCAGATAATAAATCAAGATGTTTTTTAGAAGTCTTTGTATTTACACTATTTGTTAGAGAAAGAGGTTTTTCTCCATGCTTATTCATCTCTATAATATATTTAGCTCTCTCTGCTGTTATAGTTTCAATATTAGCAGCAAATGTTTTTTCTGTAGAATATGTACATTGACCGTTTAATATGTCTGTCTTAAATAGAAAGTATTCTGCATCTGCTGTATATAATGATATTTCACGACTTGGCATTTTTCTGTTTGCTTCTAAATACTGATCTATTTCATAGTTTAGGCAACATTTAAGTTTTGCACACATACCAGCTAATTTTGTAGGGTTAAGCGATATATCTTGAAATCGTGCAGATGTTGTAGATACACTTGAGAAGTTTTTCATCCATGTAGCACAACATAGTTCTCTACCACATGGTCCAGTTCCTCCTATCCTACCCGCTTCTTGTCTTGCACCTATCTGTTTCATTTCTATCCGCACATGAAATGTTGCAGCTAAGTCCTTTATCAATTGTCTAAAATCTACTCGCTCATTTGCTATATAATAGAATATCGCCTTATTACCATCTCCTTGATATTCTACATCACCAATTTTCATCTCTAAACCTAACTTCTTTGCTATTTGGCGGCTTTGTATCATTGTCTGGTGTTCTCTTGCTTTTGCTTCTTTATACTTTTCAATATCAGTTGGTCTAGCAATTCTATATATTCGTTTTATATCATCTTGAGATTTTATTGTTCCAGCTTTTTTTATTTGAAGTTTCACAAGACGTCCTGTTAATGTTACAATCCCTATATCATGTCCAGGATTAGCTTCTACTGCAACTGTATCTCCCTTTTGTAAATTTAATTTATTTACATTGTGGTAATATCCCTTTCGAGTATTCTTAAATTGAACCTCAACTAAATCTGTTGTATCAGTATTTCCGGGTATATCTTCTAACCAATCGTAAGTATTAAGTTGTTTATTTTGGCGGCCACATGCTTGATGGCATAATCCACGATCGCATCCAGTCCATATTTTGAATTTCATGTTCTTATAGTCCATATTTCCTAAAAAGTAAAGTCCTTGCCCTAAAATAATTAGTTTTTTATGGCAGGGGTATATGTTGTTATAATATATATATAGTTATCTGTCTCCTAATATCAAATATATCAGTCGTAATATCATATCATAGAATAATATTTTTGGATTAGCATTTTGTCCTATATCACTATAAGATTTTTCTAATAGCTCATTTATCTCTATAACATTAGCCTCATTTATAAATCTTGAAAAATTTTTAGCAAAAGCTTCCTCTTCCTCTGTCATATATGTAAGTTCTGGAAGTTGAAAATTTGAAATAAAGTTTTCTCTTATTTGGTGTTGAAAATAACTTAACATCCGTTTTTGTTTTTCTCTTCCAAATTCTGCAACTTTGTCACTCCACGATTTTAGGTCCTTAAATTTTCTTTTGTAACAAAATCTCATTAGTTGCTTGAATTTTTCTAAGAATTCTTTTTCCTCATTTTCTGGATTAAGTAACTCTAATACTTTATTCCAATCACCATTAGCTATCCTTGCTATTTTTTTTGCTGCTACAGGATTTAAAGCTCTATGTATTATTAACTCATTTTCTATCTCGTGACTTTCTAATCTTTTTAATTCTATACGTTGTGTCCTACTTGTTATTGTATCTAACAACTTTTCTGGTTCTTCGCTAACTAACAGGAATAAAGTTTTTGGGGTCGGCTCTTCTAACAACTTTAGTAACTTATTTGCAGCAGTTAAGTTCATTCTCTCAGGCAACCAAATCAAAACAATTTTATAACCTCCTTGAGATGCTTTTATAGATAACTGCCTGTATATATAATCACTTTCTGCCCCAGTTATTATTGCTTGTTGGGTTGTTGTTCCCATAGCTTTCGTCCATTGTTCTATGGTTATATATGGATGTTTAGTTATTAAACTATGCCATTCAGTTGTAAAATCATTACTTATAGGTTGATAGTCTGCACCTGTTCGTTGCAATTTTATTGTAGGATAGGTAAAATGTAAATCAGGATGCTCAAGTTTTTCTAACATTATTTTAGCATTAGCCTTGTTTACTGCAGTCTGTTGAATCAAATAAGTTGCAAAAGCTATTGCTAAAGGCAGTTTACCAGAGCCTTTAGCACCACAAAATAATAGTGCATGTGGTACATGATTTGTATCTATAAGTCTAATAAGTTGCTGCTTTATTTTATCTTGTCCTATAACTTTTTCAAAATCCATTTATTTAATAGCTATTTTTCAATAGTTGTATTATTTATACTTTCGACTTCTTTTGTTACATATTTTTTCCAATATGCTATTATGAGAGTTGTTAATGGTAATGCGATAATAAGCCCTATTATCCCTAATAATGTTCCCCAAATAGATAGAGAGAGTAATAAAATAGCAGGATTAAGACGCATAGCTTTTCCCATAATTTTCGGAGTTACTATCATATCACAAATAAGCTGTACAATAGCAAATACTGCGAGAACAGATAAAAGAATAAACCAAAAATTTTGTCCTGTATCTGCAGCTTTAACTAATGCGATGAAAATAGAAGGAATTAGTGCAAAAGTATGTAGATATGGTATTAAATTAAGTAGCCCTATTAATATTCCCATTCCAATAGCCATAGGAAAACCTATTATGGTGAATCCAATAGCAAACAAAACACTCATTATTAATGATACTAATCCTTGGCCTCTAATATAATTGTTTAATTCGCGTTCAACATCTTTAGACAGTTCTGACCAAAATGGACGCGACTTAGGTGGGAATATTCTTATCCAATTTGTAGATAGAGCTTCATAATCAAGTAATATAAAAACCATATACAATAATGTTATAATAGAGGCTGCTATTGAAATGATAATATTTGCTGTTTGCCCTATTACTGCAAATAATTTTGGCATTGCTACTTTTATAGCTTCTATTATGTCTGGAGAATTAAAGTATTTTTCTATTATAGACCTATTTTCTTTTATCCACTGTTCTGCCATTGCTGCTATACTACTATTATGAGATATCTGATGTAAATATGTAGAAGTTATTGCTACAAACTTTTCTAATTGTTCGATAAAGGGGGGTACTATAAATAGAAATATACCTGCAAATATAGCTATTACTAACAGCATAGTTAATAATATACTTAGTATACGTGTTGGAACATGTAGTCTGTACTGTATAAATTTAACAATAGGATATACTAAATATGCTAATAACCAAGCTATAACAAATGGTAATAAAGCTGTGGATAGTATATTAATAATGAAAAAAACTGCAAGTATTGCAGCTATTACCATAGCCCACCGTATAAATTTATCAAATGTTATTGGTTCTTTGTTCATTATAGTATATATAAAGAATGTATATAAATGGACTTAAAGGCTAATTTACTTATTTATATCTTTTTGTTCTACAGCGGTTTGGTAACAATCTCGACACAATGGTTCATACTCTTCTTGCTCACCTAATAACACCCTATTATGATTATTTACTAAACGATGACTAATGTATGCTAAAGCTCCGCATTTTACACATATAGCATGAACTTTTGTTACATCATCAGCTATTGAACATAAAT
Source organism: uncultured Prevotella sp. (assembly GCA_946998295.1). Classification (GTDB taxonomy): domain Bacteria; phylum Bacteroidota; class Bacteroidia; order Bacteroidales; family Bacteroidaceae; genus Prevotella. The sequence continues at coordinate 2,992 of CAMPYS010000010.1, read as the reverse complement.
TTGGTATTGGTCCGAAAGGTTCGCCTTTAAAGTCCATATCAAGACCTGCCACGATGACTCTAACACCATTATTTGCTAATTTATTACATACATCTATTAAGCCATTATCTAAAAACTGCGCCTCGTCTATACCGACAACTTCTATATCAGATGCTAAAAGAAGTATATTACCAGAATTATCTATAGGCGTACTATTAATAATATTTTTATCATGGCTCACAACATCATCTTCTGAGTAACGTGTATCAATTGATGGTTTAAATATTTCAACTTTTTGTTTTGCAAATTTGGCACGCTTTAATCTTCGGATAAGTTCCTCTGTTTTTCCTGAGAACATACTGCCACATATAACCTCTATACGACCATTTCTCCGTTTTTCGCCATTTATATTGTCTATTTTTTTCATACTACGTGCAAAGATAAAAAAAAGTGTAGGTAAAATAATATAAAATAATATAAAAATCCCCATCTAACCAATTAAATAAGATAGATAGGGATTTATTTTAATTGTTATTCTAAAAGCAACTTATAATGATAAATACTGTTTCATTTGCTCAGGAGTAAGTATTGTCTTTAAACCATCAATATACTCACCTATTTCACGCATTATACGCTTCTTAGGACATTCTCTAACTGTTTCTTGTTTTGAGCAAGTACATTTGCCTTTACAAGTACATTTTGAGCTTGACTTATCTCCACCACACTTACAAGCTGATCTACATGATTTGCCACAACTACTTGATTTACCACAAGAGGCTGACTTACAACAACCACCTGAAAATTTTAATGGTTGTGGGTGACCCTTAAAGAATGGTATTGAAACTAAATCTGCATATTTTTCATTTAATGCAGCTAACTGTGTTGCTTGAGCATCTGTCAAAGATAATGCTTTTACAACTATTTCAGTTGCTTGTTTTTTAGTTAGCTTTTGTTTACAACAACTTCCTTTTAGACATTGCGCAAAAGAATTTATAGGTAGTACTGAAACTAATCCTATTAATAAAATGTTAAATAAAATCTTTTTCATCTTTACTGTTGTTTTAAATTTTAATTAAAATATAAATATCTATTTAATTCCAAATTCTATTTTTATATATCTAAATCTGGTGCCTTTTCTGCTTGAGGTGATGCTGTAAATTTCTCCATTTTATCAAATCCGCATATTGATGCTATTAGCGACATTGGAAAATGGCGAACTTTTTTATTGTAATCTTGAACAGCTTCATTATAGTTTCTACGGGCTTCGCCTATACGATTCTCCGTTCCTTCTTCTTGTATTTGAAGAGAATGAAAATTTTTATCTGCTTTTAATTCTGGATAAGCTTCTACAACAGCTAATAACTTAGAAAGTGCTTGAGACACTTGACTTTGAGCAGCTTCGTATGCTTTCATTTTTTCAGGTGTAAGGTTATCTACATCTAAATGGATTTGTGTAGCTGCACTTCGTGCTTTTGTTACTGCTTCGAAAGTTTCTTTTTCATGACGAGCATATCCTTTTACTATCTTTGCAAGTTGTGGCATCATATCTGCCCTACGCTGATATTGAACTTGAACATTACTTAGCGCAGTAGTTGCCGCTTCTTGTTTATCTACCAAAGAGTTATAACCTGAGAACCCCCAGATAAAAAATAAAACTACAACTGCTATTATTATTAATAATAATCTATTCTTCATCACATTAATTTTTTATATACATTTTTATTAAATTTATTTCATAAATAGATATAACAAGTGATTTACCATCCACCACCTGCTCCGCCACCACTGAAGCCTCCACCTCCAAAACTACCGCCAGAGAAACCACTACTGTCATCATTAAAATGTCCTGGATTACCAAAGATAATAGGACCACCAAAACCTCCTCCTTTACCATTACGTCCTAAGTATGACAGGAAGGCTATAATTCCGATTATAACAAAAATTATTATCATTTTAACATTCCCCTCTTCGGTATCTGATTCAATGCCAGACTCCCCTGTTGTAAATTTTTTGTACAGAGCTTTTGTAGTCTCTAAAACTGCGTTATCTACATTACCTAAACGCATATTTTTTACTATACACGCTTGTGCGATATCATCACTTTCAACATCAGTCAAATCACCTTCTAAACCTGAACCTGTAGCTATAAAGTAACGATGGTCGTTAACTGATATTACAACTACTAAACCTTTATTGGTTTTAGAATCTCCTACCCCATTACGATTTCCTATGTCTTGAGCTATACGAAAAACATCTCCATTTTCAACATGATTAACAACAATAAATACAGTTTGGATTTTTGCTTCTTTTTCTAAACGATACAAATATAAATCGGCAGAATCTCTTAATGAAATAGTCATTAATCCATCTGGATCACAAACATAACGATGTGAATTGTTCAAATGAACCATAGGTAAGTTGTCTGCATTCCAGCCTTGAGCTAAAATATTTTGACTCAATACTAAAAATACAAAGGATAGAAAAAGTAATAAATACCGCTTCATTTTTGCAAAGATAATAATTTTACAAAAAAATATTATAAATATAACAATATTTTATTTTAATTGAGTTCTATATAAATAGAAAAAATATAAGGAACTATATTATACATTTATATAGTTCCTTATACAAGTACACCCTTAGGGATTCGAACCCTAGACCCACTGATTAAGAGTCAGTTGCTCTACCAACTGAGCTAAGGGTGCAACTCTTAAAATTTGCAGTTGCAAAGTTAATACATTTATTTTTATCTTACAAAATAAAATATGTTTTTTTTATAGAATGCTATATTCACTCCAATCACAATAGAGATCAAGTGATAATGATAAAATAGAGTGAAACACATAAACAATATATTTAATTATTGCTGTCCGGTAAAACTCAAAAGAGCATAAATATCTTCCCCCAAGTCCCGTAAAATAGGACTTTTGGGTTAATTTTTTCAAAAGTAAGCCCCCCCTAATCGAAAAGACTTGGTTCAGGTGGCGCTTTTTGCATCTCCTTTGCAAGGAAA
>CAMPYS010000009.1 GCA_946998295.1 uncultured Prevotella sp. | reverse complement strand
ACGGGGCTTGGGGGAAGATATTTATGCTCTTTTGAGTTTTACCGGACAGCAATAATTGTTTATATCATAAATAAGAATTATCTTTGATGCAGTTATTTTAATATTATCAATTATGTTTCAAAAACAACTAACTTATTATATAAATATAATATCATTGTACCAAAGAAAAATATTAGTAATATTTATATTATTGCTGTGTACTAATAGTTTGTTTTCAAATACACCAAAAATTGTTATGGGTATAGATGCTACAGACTCTATTTTTAAAGGTTATATGATTAATGATAAGTATCAAATATGGTTGGATATAGATTTTTATGATAATACTGTAAAAGTTCCAGACCAAGATATATTTGGTAGTCTTCCTGGTGTCTTTGGTGCTGTACGTGATACACGTAAATGGATTATTACCGATGCTGTTATTAAGGGACGTAAGGCATATCTTAGTATTATTAATGATTATGGTTCAGAGGATTTAGATGCTGAGTTATGTCTAAATAGTGATGGTACTTATACATTGAAAAAAACTAAGGGTAGTAGTATTCAAATAGTGGTAAATCGTAAATGGTTAAAACTTCCAAATAGTATAGAGTTTAAATTAATACCGAAAAAGTAATATTCTTCTTTATTTTGCTATAAGGCATACTGCATAAGCTGAAATACCCTCTTTTCTACCAACAAATCCCATTTTTTCTGATGTTGTTGCTTTTATGCTGATAGCCTCTTTATCACATTTTATAATATTAGATAGGCATTCTGTCATTGCAGGTATATGTGGGTTAATCTTTGGCTGTTCAGCACATATAGTGGCATCAATATTTACAAGTTTATAGCTTTTTGTAGATATTAAGTCTATAGTTTTTTTCAATATTATTTTAGAGTCCATATTGAGTGTCTTTTCCGATGTATCAGGAAAATGATAACCAATATCTCTCATATTTGCAGCTCCAAGTATAGCATCACAGATAGCGTGTATAAGAACATCTGCGTCACTATGCCCTAATAGTCCATATTCATAATTGATTTTGATGCCACCTATCCAAAGTTCTCTGCCTAAAACAAGTTGGTGCACATCATAACCCATACCAACTCTTATACAAGGTAAACTCATTTATTATTTTATTTGCTTTTAAATAAGTCTTTAATACCATCCATGTCAAAAGTAAGTGAGAACCGTAAGGTTTGATCAAGAGGATTACTTCTTGCAGTTGCTATTACATATCCAGCATCAAGGGAGAAAACATTCATTTTAAATCCAGCTCCAATTGTAAAATATTTAAGATTTCCTTTGTTTGGATGTTGATAATGGTAACCAGCTCTTAACGAAAATTTATCGTTATATACATATTCTGCGCCTGCACTTACTTGTATTTCTTGTAGTTCCTCTTTAAACCCATTAGGTGCATCGGTAAAACTTTTAAAAATACCAGCAATAGATGATATATCATAATATTCTTTTTGTAATCTTTCTTGATAATCAGTTTGCGCTTCATCAGCGTTACGTTTTGGATATGTAGGCACTAATAGTTTATTAGCATCTATGCTTATTGAAAACTTATTGAATTCGTCCATTGGTATCATTAGTGATGCTCCAAGTCTCATATTAGTAGGTATAAATTCTGACCGATTATTTCCACCAAATGAAATTTTAGATCCTATATTATTAATATTTAATCCTAATCCCAATTGACATTCTCGTTTTCCTATGTTGATATAATTTTGGTAGTATGTTGCTATATCAGCAGCAAATGCTGAGCCTGGTGTGATTTCTTCATTAAAATTATATGTTAAATCAGAATATATCCAACGTACAGCAGCACCAATGGAAAAATTTTCGTTTAGCATAAGTGAGTATGCTAAATCTGCAGATAATTCATAGGGCTTAATAGTGAAATTATTAGTTTCGCTTACATTTACTTGTCCAAGTGAGAAATACCTTAGAGATCCAGAAACTGCACTATAGTCTCCTATACGATAATATCCTGTTAGGTTAGCTAACTCTATATCACTAACTATCCTACGTAACCAAGGAGTATAATTAAGTGATATTCCTGCACGCGATATTGTAAATGGATATTTTGCTGGATTCCAATATTGTGAAAAGACATCAGGGTCAGTTGCAGCTCCAATATCACCCATACCTGCTGCACGTGCATCAGGTGCAATCATTAATGATGTAACAGAGTAATTTATAGGGTTAAAAAAGTCTCTTTTATCTTGAGCTTTTGCAGAAATATTATTAAGTAATATAATTATGCAAACTATTATTTTAATTGATTTATTCATATTTTTTGTTGTATCTATAGTTTAAACGTGTGTAGTTGTCTAATTATTATTTAATACTATTAGTTTATTTGCTTTTGATGTTCTGTATTTTCCTTTATTTCCAAGTTTTACTCTATACAAGTATATACCTTTATGGAGTTGTATTCCATTATTATTATTTGTATTCCAATCTATTTTTATTTCTTTTTCTGCTCCGATAAAGTTTTCTTTATGTGTCCAAATTAATCTCCCTGATGTATCAAATATTTCTATTATTGCTTCTATATCTGTATGTGGCAGATTGTTATTTATTATGAACGAAGTTTTATCAAACATGGGGTTTTTAGTGCAACGTATATTTTCTATATTAGGAATAAAATTTTTATCAACAACGAAGTTTAATGTAGTTACTGATAAGTTATTTAAAATATCCCATACTTTGAATTCTAATTTATGTTTTCCTTCTTCTAACTCTGGAATTAGGTAGTGAGTTTCTCCTTGTGTGTAACTTCCAAAGTCATATTTAAAATTATCTGTCAATTTATATATCTGATTTATTTTATTATCTATTATTAACTCTATATCATGTCCAATGCCGTTACCACTTGCATTAATTCCGTCCTTATCTTTTATTTTTGCGACAAAGAAGGGTGTACTATTAGTTTTTCCACCATTATTAAATGAAGGAGAATTAAGGTAGCAGTATACTGAAGGACCTATATTGTCATTAGTAATTTTATTTGAGCTATTTATATAAAATCTGTTTTCTATGCCATTGGCTATTTTTGTAAGGTTATCATTTACTGCATATAAGTTAATTAGTCCATTAAGATTAGAATAATTTAAGTCTAATGGTATAACAAATGTAATATTAAATTCTCCGTTCCGTACACTATCCGTCCCGTTATATAAGATTTTTTGTCTATCAGTATATTTAAAAGGATATGTAGCATCGCTTTCTTGCATCTTGCAAATTATAGTTTCTTCTGTATCCCAAACTTTTGCATTAATCTTACCTTTAAAGTTTTTATCTATCTTATTGTCTTTTTCTATATACCCTTTAATTTTAACAATACTTCCTCCTTTTAGTGATATAAGCGAGTTTTTATTTATGGGTATATCATTAATAGAAGTAACTACAGTTTTTAGCTGTGGTAAATTAAGGCTTAATGCTGGATCTCCTAATAGTGCAAAATGTAATTTATTGATAGTTTTATCTGTATCCTTAGTATTTGGGTTAGTAATCATTTCTACTTTTGCTCTTCTTTGTGCTTCACCTAATGTTATAGGTTTTCCATCGCTAAAACTTAGTACATGTTTTAAGAAAGCTGTGTTTATGGCCCTATTGTAGTATGCATATACTGTGCGGGTAGTTCCCCAAAATGCCATACAACCTCCTTTTTCATTTAATAAAGCCGCTTCGCCTATTGTTGGGATAGTGCCATCGAAAGGCATAATATCACAACTTGCAGTAATCCACAAAGGAAGGTTTTTGTTGGTGAAAGTTTTAAAATCGCCTATTGTTATAACCTTTTCATGTGATAGTTGTGATGCTGAACCATGTCCAGAGTAGTTCATTATTAAAGCTCCCATTTGTTGCTGAGCTTTAATAATATTTGTTGCTTCTGGATATGCGTAGCCTGTTGCAGAAGCGGTTCTTTTGTAAGCATCCCACATTACCTTCTTTACTTGATAGTTTGGATATATTTTTTTTATAGCTTCTGCAGTATGGTCTGCATACTCCATATGAAGGTTGTTATCTCCATCGTCTCCCATGTACATAATGATGTTTTCCCAGCTCCCTGCAGTCTTGTTTAGTGAATAATTAATAGTTTTGTCTACTACTATTTTTGCTTCATAATCATTAACAGCAGGTATTCTACCCACACCGATATCTTCTTTATCTTTACTGGTAGGCTCATTCCCTTCTCCTTCGTCCATTAATGTAAACCATCCATCATTTACGTAGCAGTCAACTGAACTATAAGAATTATCGCTTTCGTATGATAGTAAATAATCGTCAGGATTAAGATATTTACACTCATCTGTTAGCATACGATTATCCCATACACAATCTCCAAATAATAATAATGATTTTGGTATTTCTGTTTCGTTTTTAGCGCGATCATATAACATTTTTAGGTATCTGCGATATGCCATTGCGTCAGGCGTTCCACTTGAAAATTCGTTGTAAAGCTCATCTGCAGGAACAATTCTTACTTTCATTCCATCATGTTGCTTATGGAAAGCTGATAGACGTTCTGCTTGTTTTTTTAGCTTCTGACTACTTGGTATAATTATTACCATATCAACGGGGGTGTGTGAATGTAAATCTTGGTTAGTTATATTGTAAACATATTCTGGAGAAGGAAAATTATCATTATTAAAGTCGGGCTTATCTTTTGGCTTTTCGTATGTCATTGAAATATAGTCTAATCGACAAGTTCCTCCATTTAATACTCTTAGCGTTATTATATTATTTTCTTTTAGGTTATTTAGATAAAATATTTTTTTAGCTATTCCTGCATGATCAAATTTTTTGTTTTCTAAGTTTATATCAATTAGTCCCTTGTCCTCTCCATTGATTTGTATATTTACCTCAGAATTGTATTTACCTGATGTAACAACTATTTCCATTGTCCCTTTTAAAGATTTTCCTTTATTAGGTATTGAGAAGGTTTGTGATTCTCCAACTTCAATAGGTGTTTTTTCGTATAAATTTCTACCCCCTTCATACCAACTAAAATTATCTATTTCGTGTAATTCATGATAATCGTCAGGTAGGGGATATACTTCTTTAATAAATTCGTCTTTATTTATAAGTAATGGCGGTGTGTCATTTTCTGTAAGAAAATAATAACCGTATTGTGAATAATAGTTTCTAATATATTTTGTACTTGTTTTACTAATCCATTTTATAGGACCCTTTCCATAGAATAAACGTTTCCCATTAATTATAGTACTTTCTACTTCTTTTAAATCATCAGTGGACTTTAGTGCTTCTGTTTTTAGCACTTCGTCTTGTAGATGTCCACCATATCCGTAAATCTTTACTTTATTAATATTTTGAAAACCTGCTTTTTTTATTATAGCTGGAGTTAGTTCATATATTCCATTATCTGGTACACGTATTTTTGCCCATTTCCCTTTTGATAGAATTGAATGATTTGCATAGATTGATTTATTATTGGTATTGTAATATTTATTTTTATAAAATTTAAATAATGAGTATTTTATTTTAGGCGTACTTTTTAGAGCTATCATACAGCTGACTAAAAATTGTTTTTTACCATTTCGTTCCACTATAGGAATAAATGAATATTCTAAAGTTCCTTTCTTTCTTTCTATTACTAATTGTTGTTTAATTGTAGGAATTGTAGGAAGTTTTTTACTCGTTATTTTATAATATTTTTTAATATCCTCTTTAGTCAAATCTACAAATTCAGGATATTTTATCTCTATTTTGTAAATTGAATCTGTATAGTTTTCACCTATTGGTATTGTTGATATGAAATGTGGTAATATTGAATCTATTTTTATATTTTCACTATTTAGATGGATGAATTGTTTAAATTGTGCATTTGCTGATACATTTATCAATATTATAAAAAGACTTAATAATAATCGTTTCATATATTTATTATGCTATTTATTTGCAATTAAAATCTAATACTTTACGTTCTTCAATGAATCCTTCAAAATGTGTATTTATTTGAGCCTCTATCTCTCTGCATGGACAGCCCGTATATATTATGTCGCCAGTTTTTAGAGTGAAAAATTGACTTAAATATGATATTATTTCATCTACACTTACAATCATATCTCCTGTGTAACCACTTTGAACTTTATTGCTATCAACATTTAAGTTAAATCTAATGCGTTGTATATCTATAAATTTGTCTTTGTCAACCCATTCTCCAATTACAGAAGAACCATCAAAATTTTTTGACAAGTCACAAGGCAAGTGCTCTTTTTCTAATTTTTGTTTTAATTCAATCGCACTAAAATTAATTCCTATTGTTATAGCATCATAATATCTCTGAGCAAATCTTTCAGGTATAGTTTTTCCTAATTTTGATATACGTACAACTATTTCTGTTTTATAATCTATCTTACCTAAATTATCTGGTATAAAAAAAGGTTTATGAGATTTCAGTAAAGAAGAATCTGCTTTGAGAGATATTCCTAATATACTTTTATCTATTAACGTAATACTTTCAGAATTATTATTTTGTGGATAGTTGTTTTCAATTGCAAATATTTTCATAATTACTAAGCTATAATAATTTACAAAGATAATATAAACTGACTAATATATGGAATTGATAATTATTAAATTAATTTTTATACTATAGATTTAAGTAACTAAAAAGTAAAATATAAATTAGTTAAGAAATGTAGCGCAAAATACTATCAATAAAGTATAGATATTAACTATAACTTTTTTATGTGAAAACTATTGTTAAAAATTTAATTTCATGATATATAGAAACAATCGTTTATAATCTATTTCTGAAGTAAAAGATATATACAAATACGGATTAAAAAAAATAGTATGTTATAGTATATATTACGGTATATAATCTGTATTTAATTGTGACAGTTTATTAGGATTTTAGTTTTTGTATATACTTGAACAACAAATATTTATAGATATTATAAGATTCTGTATAACATTTTACTAATAAATGTAGCTGAGTTTCTTAGTAAAACGCTTGAACGTTTTGCTAAGAAACGCTGAGACGTTTTACTAAGAAACGCAGTAACACTTTAACTTAAACGGTATTTCATTATTTTTTATAGGTAATTTTTATTTACAATTTTCTAAAATAGAACCTTCTTCGATTAATGTATGCAGATACTTTTATTTCAGAATATCCATGCAACTAAACGATAATTTATATTTAATCAGCTTCCTACACTTATTTTACATTTATTTCATACTATGTGGTTAAAAAGTTCAAGATTAATAAAATCCCACTATGATATCTTTGATATATATTTTTATAGCTATATACTGATTTAATTTAAATGTTTGAGAACAAAAAAGCAGGTGTGTCTAAATAGACACACCTGCTTTATAATTTATACAGTATAACTAAATTCTATATATTTTATTCTGCAGCAAGAGTGAAGCGTTTGTATTCAATAACCTTAAGTTCTTTATCTTGAGATTTCAACCAGTCTGCAACATTTATTTTCTCACCGTCTGCAAATTGGAATTCTTGATCAACAAGGCAGCTCTCTTTAAAGAATTTATTAAGACGTCCCTTTGCTATATTTTGAATCATTGTTTCATTAAGACTGGCAGCTTTTTCTACACTTACTGTTTTCTTTATTTCTAAAGCTTTATCTGCATCTTCACGTGTAAGCCAACCTTTTTTTATGTTTGATTCAATATGCTCGTCGCTGTCAACAAGATTAGCATTAATACCAGCTTTCTTTATAGCTGCAATAACAGCTTTTTCAACTTGTTCTTCTTTTGTCTTTTGAACAGCTACTTTGTATTCTTCATCTTTAACTTCTTGAGGTACAGAACTCTCATCTAAAGCTACAGGTTTCATAGCTGCTACTTGCATTGCTACTTTATGTCCTGCATCTTCATTACATTTGTTAAGTTGGACAATAGTTGCTAAAGTGTGTTTGCCCATGTGGTCATAAACAGAAAGGTTATCACCTTCAATGAAGTTATATCCATCAAGCTCCATTTTCTCACCAGTTATACCAGAGCGCTGTTTTACAGTTTCTTCAGCAGTAGTACCATTTGCTAATTTTAAAGATTTAACTTCATCTATATTTTTAGCTTTAGCAGCAACAGCTGCATCAAGAATTTCTTGTGTCATAGCAATGAAATCCTTACCATTAGCAACGAAATCTGTTTCGCATTTTACAGCAATCATAGCAGCAAAACCATTAACAGCTTTTACAAGTACACAACCGTTAGCAGTTTCACGATCTGAGCGTTTAGCAGCGATAGCTAACCCACGCTCACGGAGTAATTCTTTAGCTTTATCAAAATTACCCTCTGCTTCTGTTAGTGCATTCTTAACGTCTGCAAGACCAGCACCTGTCATAGCACGTAATTTCTTTATGTCTTCTATAGATACAGCCATTTTTTATTCCTTTCAATTTTATTATTAAACCTAAATTAAAGTATTGGTAAATATTTACATACTTATTTTATAGATAATATTTTACCAATACTATATTTACGTATTATTTATTTTATTAATTTTCAGCAGCTTTTTCTTCTTTAACAGCCTTCTTGCGTGCTGCACGACGTGGTTTAGCTTCTGCTGCTTCTTCAGCTTGCTCAGCAGCAGCTTTCTCATCAGCTTTTTCAACTTTACGTTCTTCAAGACCTTCTGTTATAGCTTCACAGCAAGCTGTGAGGACTGCATTGATAGAGTCTTTCGCATCGTCATTAGCAGGTATAACATAGTCAATGTTAGTTGGATTTGAATTTGTATCTACAATAGCAAATACAGGTATACCTAAACGATTAGCTTCTTTTACAGCTATATGCTCTTTCATAACGTCTATTACGAATAATGCAGCTGGTAAACGTGTTAGTTCAGATATAGAACCAAGATTCTTCTCTAATTTGGCACGTTGACGAGAAATTTGTAGTATTTCTCTTTTTGAAAGATTAGAAAATGTTCCATCATTCATTAACTTGTCTATGTTGGTCATTTTCTTTACAGCTTTACGTATAGTAGGGAAGTTAGTAAGCATACCACCAGCCCAACGTTCATTAACGTATGGCATATTAACAGAAGCTGCTTTAGTTGCGACTATTTCCTTTGCCTGTTTTTTAGTAGCTACGAATAATATTTTTTTACCACTTTTAGCAATTCCTTTTAAAGCTTCTGCTGCTTCATCTATTTTTGCAACAGTTTTATGTAAATCGATAATGTGGATTCCATTGCGTTCCATATATATATATGGTTTCATTGCTGGATTCCATTTGCGATGTAGATGGCCAAAGTGGCAACCTGCTTGTAGTAATTGATCAAAATTTGTTCTTGCCATATTTTTGTTTACTTTCTTTTTAATTCTTTAATTTGAGAATGATAATTATTCATCAAGCTCTCTTAGAATCAATCTATGGGTAGTCTTATCTATTCTTATTAGAATCTCATAGATTTAGATGCTAAACTTGAGCCTTTATAATATAAAATGTATCAGCTATTATTTACTTATGATATAGTAATTAATATATAAAATAAGTAGTTTAACGTTTGCTGAATTGGAAATGAGCACGTGCTTTTGGTTGACCTGGTTTTTTACGTTCAACTTTACGGCTATCACGAGTTAGGAATCCGTGATCTTTTAAGTTCTTTTTATCTTCTGCATTTATTTCTACTAATGCACGAGCAATAGCAAGTCTTAAAGCTTGACTTTGTCCTGTAAATCCACCTCCATAAAGATTTACTTTGATATCATATTGTCCATCAACACCTAATAATTGTAGTGGTTGTTTTACAACATATTGAAGAATACCTGATGGGAAATATTCTGTTATATCTTTTTTATTTATTGTGATTTTGCCAGTACCTTCAGAAAGATATATTCGAGCTACTGCGCTTTTACGACGTCCTGTTGTGTTAATTACTTCCATTTTTCCTAATTATTTATACTGATTTATATCAATAGCTTTTGGCTTTTGTGCTTCAAGCCCTTCTAATTCTGTACCCTCTTTTATATAGAGGTTATCGAGGATATGACGTCCTAATGGACCTTTTGGAAGCATGCCTTTTACAGCATGGCGTAACATTTTGTCAATACCGTTTTTCTTATTGCGAAGTTGTGCAGGAGTATTAAAACGTTGACCACCAGGATAGCCTGTATAGCGTGTGTAAAGTTTATCGGTTTCCTTTTTACCTGTAAAAACAACTTTCGCTGCATTGATGATAATTACGTTATCTCCGCAATCAACGTGAGGTGTAAATGTTGGTTTATACTTGCCACGAAGTAACTTAGCTACTTTAGAGCAGAGACGACCAACCACTTGGTTTGTAGCATCTACTACAACCCACTCTTTTTTGGCTGTTTCCTTGTTTATGGAAATAGTCTTATAACTTAAAGTGTTCATGTTTAAAAATAAAAATTTTACTACTAAAAACGTTTTTAAATATTGTGCTTTTTCTTTTTATTTTGTATTACTTGGCCAAAAGTTATACAAAAAGCTAATGCACATGAGGGAACTAAGTATCCCTCTTTGGAAATAATCGGTTTGCAAATTTAGATATATTTTTTATAATAAATATATTTAGTAGATTTACGCCATTCTACATTTAGTATAATTTAACTGTTTATACTTGAAAATAGATTTTGATAAATTATAGTATACGCTACACACTATACTTGCAACTATAAATAGATATTTCATTATAGTTATTACTTATTATGCTACTGCGATTAAGGTAGATTGAGAGGTTATTTTATATATTAATGGTATTTGAGTTGGGAAAAGAAGGTGGCTTTTACTTAGGTCTAAAAAATATATATTATATAAAAAATGTATGACGCCAAGTGGAAAATATGCAGGAAAGGCTGGAATTATAGTAAATTAAATGGCAGATATATAGTCATAAAACTTACATGTAATATTGTTTTTGGGGGAGGCAACGAGAGAGGTATAATAAGTATATTTATATTTTATTGTTTGACAGGTTTCAGTAATGAAGTTATATATTTTAGTGAGTAGTAACGGATAAGAGTGGTGCAGGATTTACTTATGTTAGTTTAAAATAATCAGACTCTAATTTAGGAAAAAGTATTGAAAAAATCCATTTATATAATTTTGCTCATAAAAAAGTACAACATGAAAAGAATGATATAAGATAAGACAAGACAATATCAACAGGTTATTTACATCCAAAGGAATAAGATACTTTTAAATACTACATAATAAAAAAGAATACTCTTGCAAATGCAAGAGTATTCTTTTTTATCTACTAATTTATAATTATAAATTAGCATTATCATTTTTCCATTCTTTAATAGCTGGAATTATACCGAGACTTATAATTTCTTCACGCATTTTGCAGAGATGTTCGTATGAAGCTTTTAGTGAAGCCATTTCTTCGTTTGTACCAGTAGGAAGTTCATAGTGAACACCTGTAGCATCAATAGTTGTAGGCATGGCCATCATTACGTTTTTGAAACCAAGACGATCATCATTTACATAACATCCAGCAGGTAGTGTGAACTTTTCACCACCCATAGCAGCTTCAATCATCTTAACTGCATTGTATGCAGGACTTTGGAAAGAACTACGACCACGTAATTTTATAATACGCGCACCACCTTGTATTGTGTCATGTTTGATTTCTGCCCAACGTTCAGCTGATAAATTTAACTCTGAAAGAGGTTTGCCATCAATTTTTACTTTAGAAGCGAATACAGCCATTTGTTCACCATGTCCACCAAAAGTGTGAGCACCAGTAACTTTGTCTTGTTGTACTCCAAACTCTAAAGCTAAAGCTTGTTGTAGACGTGTTGAGTCAAGAGCTGCAAGTGAAGTTAGTTGGTTTGGTTTTAATCCAGAATGTATAAGAGCTGTTAAGGCTGTAACATCAGCAGGGTTGAAAATCACAACAACATGTTTTACATCAGGACAGTATTTCTTAATATTTTCACCAAATTCTGCAGCAATTTTACAGTTGCCTTTTAATAGATCTTCACGTGTCATACCTGCTTTACGTGGTGCACCACCTGAAGATATAATATATTTAGCACCAGTAAATGCTTCTTTAGGATCTGTTGTCCAAGTTACGTTGACACCAGGGAAAGCACAGTGAGCTATTTCATCATATACTCCGTGAAGTCCAGGTTCAAAAATATCGTATAAGCATAGGTTAGGAGTTAGGCCTAAAGTTAGTACGCTTTGAGCCATGTTTGAACCAATCATACCGCCTGCACCGACGATAACAAGTTTTTCGTTTGTTAGAAATGACATAATAATTTGTTTTTTTAAGTTTAAATATTGATTATCCTTTTATAGTAGTGCAAATATACTAAATTACCTTTAGATTGTATAGTTTTTTCTATCTTAATTTCTTATTTATTATATAGTGGTTTTATATTGTAATCATATAGTGCTTGAAATTGTTCTTTATTACTTACTTTTATTCTTAAATTACCTCACTTAATTGTAATACTATCTATTTTGCTTTCGTATCGAAACTAATGTGCAATAAATAACAAAGTATTATATCTTTACTTATTCTATTTTTCTATTTGAATATATAATTAATGTAAATACTGTTCTTTTCTTCGGAGATTATTTGCACATAAATAAAAACTATGTGCAATTTTTAGATTTAAAGAACAATATATGTAATTTTGCAACTAATTTTTATCATATTAATAAATTGATTACATAATTATGAAAGAGAAGATTCAAGTATTTATGGCATTATTTATGGCCTCAACATTATTTGCAAATGCAGGAGGTTATTTAACAAATACAAACCATAATATTGCATTTAATCGTAATTTTGCACGTGTTGGTACAATAGGTATTGATGGTGTATATAGTAATCCTGCAGGTGTTGCCTTTTTAGATAAAGGTTTTCATTTGTCTTTAAATTTCCAAAACGTTTACCAAACACGTATTATTAAGTCGTCTATAACTATTCCTGCTCTATCAAGTACACCTTTTGGTAGTCCATTTAAGTTGAATAGTGGGGACAGTAATGGAAGAAAAGAATATATAGGCAAGGCTGCTGTTCCCATTTTACCCTCTTTGCAATTAGCAAAAAATTATGACAAATGGGGATTTCAATTAGCTTTTGGAGTTTTTGGGGGAGGCGGTAAAGCATCTTTTAACTCTGGTCTTCCAAGTTTTGAACGTCTTATATCTTTATTACCAATGCAGCTAAATGCTAAAGGAATATTGACAACTACACCGGGATATAGTTTTAGTAGTTATATAGCTGGGCAACAATATAATTTTGGTTTACAATTAGGAGCAACTTATAAGTTAAATGATCACTTAGCAGTTTATGGAGGTGCACGATTTAATTATATCTCTAATAGATATGAAGGAAATATTGTTGATATAACTGCTAATATAGCAGGTACAAATCAGCGACTTTATGATTATTTTTCCGACCAATCAATAGGATTAAATAATATAATTATAAATCTTAAATCGAAATCATCTGAAGTAACAGACCCCAATGTTAAATCTAAACTTGAAGCAAAGATAAAAACTCTTGAAGGAAATTTACAAGATATCGAAAAGACTAAAGAACAAGTAAAAGACAAGTACCTAGAATGTACTCAACGTGGATGGGGGGTTACACCTATTATTGGTATAGATTATCGTGTTGGTAAATGGAACTTTGGTGCGCGTTATGAGTTTACTACTCGTTTAAATATTGAAAATGATACAAAGCGTGATGATACAGGGATGTTTAAAAATGGAGTGAACACTCCAAATGATTTACCAGGAATATTTGCTATAGGAACTCAATATTCTTTATTAGATAATTTAAGATTAATGGCAAGTTTTCATTATTATTTTGATAAAGATGCTCGTATGGCTAATGATAAGCAGAAGTTGATAAAAAATAACACATGTGAATATCTTGCAGGTGTTGAATGGGATGTATTACCAACAGTAACGTTGAGCATGGGAGGTCAAGCTACACGTTATGGTTTAGGTGATGGTAAATATCTATCAGACTTAAGTTTTGTTACAAGTAGTTGTAGCCTTGGATTCGGAGCAAAAGTGAAAGTTGCTAAAAATATTGATGTAAATGCTGCTTATTTCTTTACAAATTATGAGAAATTTACAAAGAATTATAACTCAACTCTTCCTACGCCTAAAGGAAATTTGAAAATAAATAATTCTGATGAATTTACACGTACTAATAAAGTATTAGGTGTAGGAGTTGATATTAATTTCTGATTTATGATTTTAGTTTAGGGTATTGGACTCGTGTGTGATATATAGCTTTTAGCCTTTCTATTAATACTATTTTAGCGACTTCAATATCCCTAAACGTAATTGGACAATCTTTAAAGAATCTTTCTTTCAACTGATAATCTATAATACGATTAACTAAATTACTAATACTTTCCTCTGTATATTCTGTGAGTGAACGAGAAGCAGCCTCAACAGAATCGCACATCATAAGTATTGCTTGTTCTTTAGTTGAAGGATTAGGACCAGGATATTGAAAAGGTGTAGGATCAACTGCCTCATTTGGATGTTTATTTTTATAGTTTATATAAAAGTATTTTGCAAGTCCTTTCCCATGATGTGTAGTAATAAAGTCTTTTATAACTTTTGGTAGATTATGTTCTTCTGCCATTTTAAGACCATCAGTAACATGACTTATTATTATTTTTGCACTTTCAATATCAGATATTTTATCGTGTGGATTTATTCCAGCTTGATTCTCAGTGAAAAAAGCTGGATTTTTCATTTTTCCAATGTCATGATATAAAGCTCCAGTTCTAACGAGTTGTCCATTAGCACCTATTTTATTAGCTATTTCGGTAGCTAAATTTCCTACGGTTATAGAGTGTTGGAAAGTTCCAGGAGCAACTTCGCTAAGTTTTCTTAATAGAGTATTATTTGTATTGGATAATTCAAATAGGGTTACTGTTGAAACAAAACCAAATGATTTTTCTATTACTAACATAAGTGGGTATATAAATAATAATAGAAAGCCATTAATGGCAAAGTGATAGTACATTGATATATCTAAATTGTTGAAACTGGCAGTTTGTAGTAAAAGTATTGACAAATATGATAAAAAATATCCTATAGTAACCATGAGTGCAGTAAGAAATATTTGGCTACGTTTTGATAATTCTTTTAATGAATATATTCCCACTAATCCTGCAATAACTTGAGTTACTATGAACTCATATTGATATTTTACTGCAATAGCTGATATTAGAACTGTTATAATGTGTAGAGCAAATGCAGTACGTGTATCCATAAAAATACGAACAAATATAGCCCCCATAGCTATTGGGAGTATATACACACTTAGTATATTATGTTTTATAATCAATGATGTTAATATTGGAAATATTATCATTATTGAGTATAATAGCAATATGGATCTAAAGTTATAAAAATATTTATGTCTGAATAAAGCCAAATAGACAGTGAATAATACAACAAGTATAAGTACCTGAATAGTTTGACCTATTATAGTTGCAGTAACTTTATCTTCGGAGTCGCTTCTTTTTTTTGTTGCTTTTTCAAAAGAGTTAAGAACCATATAAGTTTTTGAGTCCACAATATCTCCACGATCAATTATACGCTGACCTTCAAGAACCATACCTGAAGCTTGAGGTATGAGGCTAAGCATATCATTTAATTCTGTTTCACTTCTATTTTTATCGTATATGAGATTTGGCTCTATATACTTATCTAAATTGCATTGTTGTATTATAGTTCTATTATTAGATAGTTGAGGAGTTGTAAAGAAATATTCATACGCACCTATATTTGTCAAAACTTCGTGTACATTTTTGTTAATAGCCTCTTTACCATTAATTACATAAATTGTTTTACTACTATCGTTCCAAAGAGTATTAAATTGTGAAGAATTAATAATTCCTTTATTATAAATTTCATCTAGTTTCTTAATTATTATTTTCAAATATATAGGCGGAAGACCTGGTATACCGTCTTTATAATCAGATAAGAATTTTTTAATATTTTTCTTCTCTATATTTTTATTTAGATCAAAGTATGGTATAAATTGTTTTTTTATAGAATCTCGTTCGTGATTTATGGTTTGTTCTGTTTTAAATATAGGAAAATCAAATTTTGCAATTAGTTGTCCATACATCCATGGTTTACCTTTATCATAATGAAAAATTTTATCTTGTGAGCGAGGAAAAGATATAACAATTATTGCTATAGTAAATAATACTAACGCACATCTTGATATTAAATGTCTCCAAAACCCATTATCTAAATCATTTAATCGTATGATACTCATCTTTTTTATACTGGATTCTTTCAATATGCGAAAATACATAAAAAAAAATGTATAATCGAAAAAAATAAGTAAATTTGCACAAAAAATAAATAAAACATACTAATGTCGGAAAGAGAAGTTAGAGTACGTTTTGCTCCGAGTCCTACTGGAGCTTTGCATATAGGAGGAGTGCGTACAGCATTATACAATTATCTTTTTGCTCGTCAGCATGGTGGTAAATTGATATTTCGTATAGAAGATACTGATTCTAATAGATTTGTGCCTGGAGCAGAAGAATATATATTAGAGTCTTTTGAATGGTTAGGTATTAAGTTTGATGAAGGTGTTAACTTTGGTGGAGATTATGGACCATATCGTCAAAGTGAACGTCGTGATATTTATAAGTCTTATGTAAATCAATTATTAGATTTAGATAAGGCATATATAGCTTTTGATACTCCTGAAGAGTTAAATTTAAAACGTAAATCAATACCGAATTTCCAATATGATAGTAAAACACGTATGCAAATGCGTAACTCCTTAACTATGTCAAGCGAAGAAGTTAAGCGTTTGATAGCTGATGGAGAGCAGTATGTTGTACGTTTTAAAGTAATACCAGGCGAAGAGGTGCACGTTGATGATATGATACGGGGCGATGTTTGCATAAAAAGTGAAATACTTGATGATAAAGTTTTATATAAAAGTAATGATGAACTGCCCACATATCACCTTGCGAATATAGTTGACGATCACTTGATGAATATAACTCATGTTATACGTGGTGAAGAATGGTTACCAAGTTCTCCTTTGCATGTTTTACTGTATCGCGCATTTGGATGGGAAAAATCAATGCCTCGTTTTGCTCATCTTCCATTGTTATTAAAACCAGAAGGTAAAGGTAAACTAAGTAAGCGTGATGGGGATAGATTAGGCTTTCCAGTCTTTCCTTTACAATGGAAAGATCCTACAACGGGTGAAATAAGTTCAGGCTATAGGGAATGTGGTTATTTTCCAGAAGCTGTTATTAATTTTTTAGCTCTTTTAGGTTGGAATCCTGGAACCGAACAAGAATTATTTTCTCTTGAAGAACTAATAAACGTTTTTGATATTACTCATTGTTCTAAGTCAGGAGCAAAATTTGACTATAAAAAATGTATATGGTTTAATCATGAATATATTTTACATAAAAGCGATGAAGAGATAGCTAACCTTTTTGCACCTATAGTAGCAAATAATGGAGTAGATGTTTCTATGAAAGAAGTTACAGCAGTAGTTCACATGATGAAAGATAGAGTAAATTTTGTTAGTGAACTATGGAGCTTATGTTCTTTCTTCTTTATGCCTCCTACAGAATATGATGCAAAAACTGTAAAAAAGCGTTGGAAAGAATATTCATCTAAACAAATGCAAGAGTTGTCTAAAGTATTAGCTGATATAGAAGATTTTAGTATCGAGAACCAGGAAGCTGTTGTGATGAAGTGGGTAGAATCTAAAGGCTATAAGTTAGGTGATATTATGAATGCTTTTCGTTTAGCGTTAGTAGGTATAGGTAAAGGACCTGGAATGTTTGATATTTCTGCCTTTATAGGAAAAGACGAAACCCTGCGTCGTTTGCATAAAGCAATAGAAGTCTTGGGATAATACAATACTATACAGTTTAAATTATATAATTGATGAGTGATATATAGCATCAGATGATATATAATATATTAATGTATGCTCTTAAAGTTGGCATAGCATTTTGTAGTTTATATAATGATAAATTAAAGAAAATGCATATAGGTGAGCATTTATCATTTAAATTACTTAAGGAAAAGGTTAATAAAAATGATGAATACTTATGGTTTCATGCTGCATCTTTGGGAGAGTTTGAGCAAGGACGTCCACTTATTGAAGCTATACGTAGAGAAAAACCACAATATAAGATTTTACTAACTTTTTTTTCTCCCTCTGGTTATGAGGTACGTAAAGATTATAAAGGAGCTGATATAATAACGTATTTACCTATTGATACTCCTAAAAATGCTAACAGGTTTATAGATCTTATAAATCCTAAAATGGCGTTTTTTATAAAATATGAATTTTGGTATAATTATTTAAAAATATTGAAGGAAAGAAATATACCATCATATAGTATCTCAAGCATATTTAGACCACAACAAGTATTTTTCAAACTATATGGGCGGAAGTATAGTAAAGTATTAAATTATTTTACTCGGTTTTATGTTCAAAATACAGCCAGTAAACAGTTACTGTCAAATATAGGTATAAACAATGTAACAGTTTCTGGAGATACACGTTTTGATAGAGTTATAGACATTCGTAATCAAAGTAAACGATTACCTATAGTTGAGGCTTTTACAGGAAAAGAAATTACTAAACAAGGTACTTTGTTGACACGTAAAAGAAATAATAGATTAATATTTGTGGCAGGTTCTTCTTGGTTAGTGGACGAAAAGATATTTTTAAAATATTTCAATGCTCATCCTGGATGGAAATTAATAATAGCTCCACATGTTATATCTACTAATAGATTGTCTCAAATCAAAACACTTATATCCAAAGATAAGAAAGTAATAAATTATACACATGCTACAGCGACAGATGTTTCAGACGCAGATGTATTGATAGTTGATTGTATTGGTTTATTATCTTCTATTTATATGTATGGAGATTTATCTTATGTAGGTGGAGGTTTTGGTGTAGGTATTCATAATGTATTAGAACCAGCAGTTTGTGGAACACCAGTTATTTTTGGACCCAATAACTCTAAATTTGCTGAAGCCAGAGGTTTAATCTCTACTAATGGTGGCTTTGAAATTAAAGATTATAATAGTTTTGTAACAACGATAGATAAAGTTACGAAAACTAACGAGGCTTTAAAATCTTATGGTCAAGCAGCTTATAATTATGTGTGTGGATTGACAGGAGCAACTAAAAAAATATTATCAGAAATTAAATTATGAAATACAAAGTTACATGTGATAATTGCAATAGTAGTTTTGTTATTGAAGCAGAAGAAGGTCAACTCATAGAATGTACTTGCCCTCATTGTGCAGGAGTAATGACAATACCTATACCACGCGTTTCTCAAGGAGAAGAGTATGACCCTGATAAAGTAGTAGTTTCTCAAACAGATAACTCTACGGCTATATATAAGAAGAAAAATAATAAAAAGAAATATATAGTATTACTATTTATATTTCTGTTAATAGTATTATTATCTATAGCGTATTTTATTTTGTCTGCTCCATCAAATAATATTGACCCAACACCAGAAAATATAGTTACAGACACTATACCATATGAAGATGAATCTAAAGACACAGTTGCACCTACGCCCCCTCCTACAGTAGAGGATACAGAAAGAATTGCTTTACCTGAACCAAAAGCAGTAGAACCTGTAAAAAAAGATACATTAAGAAGAAAAAAAATAAAAACAGAAAATAACGATAGTATAAAAAATAAGGTATAAAGGATTATGGGAAAAGTAATATTAACAGGAGATCGTCCTACAGGTCGTTTACATCTTGGGCATTATATTGGCTCGTTACGCCGTAGAGTAGAATTACAAAATGCAGGCGATTTTGATCGTATGTTTGTCTTCATGGCTGATGTACAAGCTTTAACAGATAATGCAGAGAATCCAGAAAAAATACGTCAGAATATTATAGAAGTAGCTTTAGACTATTTATCAGTTGGACTTGATCCTAAGAAATGTACTTTATTTATTCAAAGTCAAATACCTGAAATTGCAGAATTAACAACTTTCTTTATGAATCTTGTTAGTGTGAGTCGTGTGCAACGTAATCCTACAGTTAAGACAGAAATTAAGATGCGTAAGTTTGAAGCAAACTTACCAATGGGATTTTTTTGCTATCCAGTATCTCAAGCTGCAGATATTGCTACTTTTAAAGCTACAACTGTTCCTGCAGGTGAAGACCAAGAGCCAATGATAGAATTAGCACGAGAAGTAGTAAGAAAATTTAACAACGTATATTCTTCCGTTCTTGTTGAACCTAATATTATGTTGCCTGAAAATATAACAGCTCGTCGTTTACCAGGAACAGATGGTAAGGAAAAGATGAGCAAGAGTCTTGGAAATTGTATTTATTTATCCGATGATGTAGATACAGTATGGACTAAGGTAAAAGGAATGTACACAGATCCAACCCATTTAAATGTTTCTGATCCCGGTCATGTAGAAGGTAATGCTGTTTTTACCTATCTTGATGCCTTTGTTAAAGATACAGATTTTACCGAGTTTTGGGCAGAATTTTCAAATCTTGATGAACTTAAGGCTGCTTATACAGCTGGTGGAATAGGGGATATGAAGTGTAAGAAGTTTCTAAATAATGTTCTTAATAAAATGCTGGAGCCTATACGTAAACGTAGACATGAGTTTGAACAAGATATTCCAGAGATTTATAATATATTGAAAAGGGGGTCTATATCTGCACGTGAAGTTGCAGCTAAAACAATGAGTGAGGTTAAGGCAGCTATGAAAATAAATTATTTCAATGATATAGAGCTTATTCAAAATCAGGCAAAACGCTTTAAAAAATTATAAGTATATAACATTTGCTTATTTATATTTATTTTAAGCAGATGTAAATAAATTTCATATCAAACATACCGACAAAAACAGTCGAATAGCCGTAGGTTGTAAAATAAAAGGAACAATCTACGGTTAATAATTTTTGTTATATATCGAACATATTAAATAACCTATAGGTTCAAATAATTACAAGAGAAGTCAGTAGTGCTTTTTATTTTTACATATCCTATATTTTATAATTATCCTTTAGTATATTGTTTCGGATAGAAATAATAATATATCTTAATAGATAACCATTTTCTCTTTTGGTATTAAAAAGAGTCCAATAGTTATGTTTATATGTTAAAAAAAAAAAAAAAAAGCTTGCGAACGCAATGAAAATAACATACTTTTATATCAAAAATAAATAACTAATAAAAAGGCTACAACATAATCTACAGATATAAGTTTATTACTCATTTTTATAAATGAGCTTTAATCATTGGTATATAATAAGTAAATTTAATAATTTTTAAAATAGTAGATTTATGAAACAAAAGTACATTAAACCATCCCTAACTGTGCTAACCACAGAAATGGATATTTCGATTTTAGGTTTTTCTAAAATACCATTAAATCAAGGTGATAAAATTTATACTATCGGAGAAGAAGAACGTCATGATGACGGTCCCGATGAAGAAGTAGATTGGACCGAAGAAAAATAATAAATATTCAAGCTCAAAAATTATATTCGACAAATAAAAAAAATAAGAAGATATGACAAAAAATATGTTGAAATATTTAGTAAGTTGTACGCTTTTAACTGCTGTTACAATGTTAGCAACAGGATGTTCTGATGATAACATTATCAGCAACGAAAACAATGGAAGCAACGGATTACATATTAGATTTAATATTCAAGATGCTACACGTATAGCTGATAAAGAATTAAATAGTGGGAAAGTAAGTAGTAACAAATACCTACAAATGCAAGGACTTAACTCCTCAGACCTTACTGTGCGTACATTTAAAGCTCAATGCTCTGATGGTCGCACAATGAATCTTGTTGAAGAAACCACTCCAGGACTACCATCTGTACTTGAGGATACACCTATTACAAGGGGGCAACATGTATATCTTGTTTCAAACGACAAATTAAGTAATCAATTTAAAGCTACTGCTTTCTTTGGTACTTCATCTAACTCTTTGAAAATAGATGACAAGTTTAAAAATATAATTTTTGAGGGTGCAGGCCATACAAATCAAGGTTCGTTTAATTGGGATATCAATAAACCATATGGGCAGTTTTACGCCTATGGACCCAATTTTCCTTATTATGATATAGATTTAAAAGAAGATCAAGGTAAGAAAACGATACCATTTGAGGTTTTATACGATGTATCTAGGCAGATAGATCTTGTTACTGCTACATCAAATATTGTGGGATTAAGCGATGCAGATAAAACAGCAAGGAAATGTCCACATATTAATCTGACATTCAGACATCCTCTTACTGCTTTACGTTTTAAAATCGGAAAAGATATATTGGGAGCAGGTAAAAATATAGAGAGTATAACTATTGAAAATGTTAAATATAAAGGAACGTATATTCTACCAGATAATAATGAAGGATTTGGAAAATGGGAAACTTCGAGTAGTATAAAACAGTTTACCTTGGAAAATAGCGGTTATACCAAATTCCAAAACGCCGAAAACAATACTTGTTTAGTAGCAGGCACTGGCAAATATGCAAAAAACAATTATACTACAATGTTCATGATTCCTCAAAATACAGAAAATGTTATTATCAAGGTATCTGGAGGAGGTAAAACCATAAGTGCTAGAGTAGATGTCAAATGGAAGCCTGGCACAACTAAAACTTATGCTTTTTATCCTAAAGCAGACAAAAACAGCTATCACCTAACTGTTCATGGAGGAAAAGAATTAAATTATAATATACAAAGTTCAAAACTCATAGCTACAGAAGAAGTTCCGTTTACTGTAACAAGCTACAAAGCTGGAAATAGACCTCAGCCATGGATAGTTGATGGTTATGATATATCTAATGATGGAGGAAAAACCTACAAACACGTAAGTTCAGAAGATGCATATAATATAATAGAACTATCAAAAGGTTTTGGTAACGGTTCAATAGCAACTAATGGTGAAGAAGTTAAAGCAACAGTACATTGGGATGTAGTAGACGAAGTGGCAAATATAAACAAACAATTAAATGATAACTTATCCGTAGGTATAGGTGCACCATATAATCTTGCTACTAATAAAGAAGGATACGAAATATACAATAATAAAAACGCAAATACCGCCAACTGTTATATTGTTAGTGCACCTGGAAGATATGCAATTCCGTTAGTTTATGGTAATGCTATTAAAGGTGGTGCTGTGAACGCAAAGGCATATGATACAACACGCAAATGCTATAAAGACTATTTGGGAAAAGAAATAGCTAGACCTTATATTGAGGGTGTAAAAACAGCTGATATTATTTGGCAAGATGGTGGTCAGATAGATCTATCAGATGTTAAAATAGAAAAGGGTAACCTTGTTTTTAAAGTGAACCCTGGTAGAATGAAAAATGGTAACGCTGTAGTAGCAGTAAAAGATGCTCAAGGAAGAATAATGTGGTCATGGCATTTGTGGTTTACACTTACAGATGTATTGCAAACTACTAAATTGGAAGGAAAAACAAGCTCTGGAGAGGAACTACATATGAATGCATTGGCTAAAAAGCCTTTAGGATTTGCATATATCAAATGGCTTCAAAGTAAAAATACCGATGGTACAGATAGAACAGAAGCTCGACATATAAAAATAAACATCAAACAAAATGTTGCTAATGGGCAGAAAGCAACTGTAGAAATTATTCAAAAACCTGTTTACTGCAAGGAAATAAACACCACTTCATATCAGTATGGTAGAAAAGATCCTATGCCTAATAAAGACGTCGATGGATTCAATATTCAACCTGCTGCGACAAATGGAACAACATTACAAGAATTAATTAGACATCCAGGAACATTCTATACAGGAGCAAAATTATATTCAGAATTTTATAATGGGGAGACATATTCTCTGTGGGCAAGCAATATGACATTGGATTCACATGATAATGTAAATACAGAAAAATCCATTTACGATCCATGTCCTGCAGGATATAAAGTAATGCCTGTGGCATACATTCCTATTTTTACCAATAACACTTTATATACTCGAGGAAGTTGGGATGTTGGTAGATGGATAAAGACGGCGACGAATGAAAAATATTATCTTTTATATGCTGCAAATGGGCGTAATAACGTTACTGGCGCTGTGGAGACTCCTGGAAAGCTTGGATTATATTGGGCTTCTTGTGCTGCAACAAAAGCAAATCTAAGCGGTTTTATATTTTCACCGTCATCACCTTATGGTAATAATGAAAATATAGCAACGGTATTTGGGCAGGGCTTTCAATTTAACAACAGTTGTGGAATTTTACCTGTTGAGGATAAATAAAAATGCAGAATAGATAAAATACAAATAACTTAACTAATAGATAATTATCTATAATGAAACCATTCAAAAAGAATAAAAATCTTTTGAATGGTTTCATTTATAATAACAATATGTAATATTAAAATAGAATTGTATTGATTTATTATTTTTGTTTCATTACTCTTACAATTCTGTTAATAGCTTCTCTTAATATTTTTTGTGGGCATGCTATGTTTATCCTTATGTATCCTTCACCCGCATCTTTGCCATACATAGTCCCACTATTTACATGAACTTTCGCTTCATTTAATAATTTAGTTTCTATTTCATCCGATGTAAGACCAGTAGAGCTTATATCAACCCATACAAGATACGTACCTTCCAATTGTAAAACATCTAAATTAGGAAGTTCCTTATTTATAGTATTTTTTAGTAATTTGTAGTTATTGCTTATATATAGCATTAGTTCGTCTATCCAGTCTTCACAATCATTATATGCAGTTTCTAAAGCAAGTGGTCCAAAAGAGTTTATATCGCATATCTCAAATATATTTATAACTCTGTCAATACGTTTTCGTAAGTTACTATTTGAACAAATTATATTAGCAATCTGTAAACCTGCTATATTGAAATTCTTAGTAGGAGAGTTGAATGTTATACTATTTTCTTGACACTTATTGTTTACCGAGCCAAATGGTATGAATTTATGTCCTGGTATTATAAGTTCACAGTGTATTTCATCACTTAATATTTTTACTCCATGTCTTAGGCAAATTTCGTTCATTTTGTTTAGTTCCTCTTTTGTCCATACTCGTCCCGCAGGGTTGTGAGGATTACAAAGTAGGAAAATAGACGTTTTACTATCTGCACATTTTTTTTCAAAGTCTTCCCAATCAATTACATAAGTATCATTTTTTCGTATTAGTTTGTTTTCTGCAATTTGTAGTCCTTGATTATGAATACTTGAAAAGAAACAGGTATAAGCAGGTGTTTGTAGTATTACTTTTTCTCCCGGTAATGTTAGAGCTTTTAGTGTTGCACTTATAGCAGGTACAACCCCTGTAGTGTATATTATCCATTCTTTTTCAATATTCCAATTATGTCTACGTTTAAACCAATTAGTTATTGAATTGAAATAATTGTCATCTATTAGAGTATATCCAAATATACCATGTTTAGCTCTATCTTCTACCGTTTTGAGTATTTTTGGTGCAACAGGAAAATCCATATCTGCAACCCATAGTGGTATTATATCTTTATCTTTTTCTATATCCCATTTAATACAATTAGTATGATGTCTATTGATAATTTCATCAAAATTATATTTACCCATATTCTTTTATCAATTATTTTATTTCCTTTATTATACAGCTTTTACTTTTTGCAAATTTATCATATGTTACTTTTCCTATTCTATTTGCTGTAATTATTCCAGATATAGGATTCTTAATTTCAGTTATACATCCTTTAATTTTAGCATTAATATTAGAACTATCTTCAAATATTCTGTCGCATGCATTATCGAAGGAACAATCTTCAATGGTTAATCCATTTATATAGCATAGTGGTTGTTCACCACTTATTTTACACCTTACGAGTTTGATATTTTTACTATGCCAAGCCAAGTATTCCCCATTTAGTTCAGAGTCGTAAACTGTTACGTTTTCGCATTCCCAAAATGAGTCTTTAGTTGTAATTTTTGCATTATGCACTTCAAGATTATTACAATATTGAAATACATATTTAGAATCAGAAATTAGCCCATCTACAAAAATATCATTGCAAAACATAAAAGGATATGTCCCTTCATGAAGGATAATATTTTTTACTTTTAGTCCATTTACTTTCCAAAAAGTTTCATCAGCATCATTAAATCTTACATTTTCGAGAGTAAGGTTACCCATTTCTCTAAAAAATTTAGGTGCGTCTATAATACAATCTTTCATTGTCATATTAGACGAATACCAAATAGCAGATCGAGATTCGGGAGCAAAATAACAATTAGTTATTTTACTTTTCTCAACATGCCACCAAGGATATTTTCCATAAAATTTAGAATTTGTACACTCTAAGTTGTTACAGCATTTTATACCAGATTCCCCATCAGTAATTTCTATATTATCTAATATTACATTTTTAACGCCAAAAAGAGGGCGTTCTCCACTATACTTTTTATTTTTTATAATATCCATAATAGGTAGTACATCTTATTATAAAATTTACTTATTATTAGCTATCTACTACAAATTTACAAATAAAAAAAGATGTTACTTTATTATTTGAATTTATATCTATTAAATTAGTCTTATTTAGCACTTATGTATATTATAGCGGATCAACATCATAATATATTGTTAATGCGCCATAATGTTTATCTTGAAGCATTTTATCTCTTTCTTGTTTTAGATATTTTCGTACAAGTGTTTGTTTAATACCATTTTCAAGTTTCAAAATAATTTTTCTTATATTTAGTTCTTTAATTCTTGAAACCGATGGTTTATCTGGACCTAAGACACGTTTTCCAAATATTTCACGTAGTC
The DNA here is from genome assembly GCA_946998295.1 of uncultured Prevotella sp. GTDB lineage: Bacteria > Bacteroidota > Bacteroidia > Bacteroidales > Bacteroidaceae > Prevotella. The sequence goes on along the minus strand of CAMPYS010000009.1, from coordinate 29,167 downwards.
GGGCCCCCATTTCTAAGCTTGCAGAATTTACAATGTTATCGTTGCGGTGTTTTATATATACATATATTAATCTGTAGAATGGTGGATAGTGAAATTCTTTACGTTCTTCTATCAGGTTGTTATAGAATCCTTTGTAATCGTAATTAACAACTTGTTTAATCACAGGTAAATCGGTACTCTTTGTTTGTAATATTACCTGTCCCTGTTTCCCCTTTCTACCAGCTCTTCCACTTACCTGTGTCATTATCATAAAAGCCATTTCGTACGCTCTAAAGTCTGGTAGATTTAGCATCCTATTTGCATCTATGATACCTACCACCGACACATTATCAAAATCTAACCCTTTAGAAATCATTTGAGTACCAATAAGAATATTAGATTTTCCACTTGAAAAATTATGTATTAATCGTTCGTAAGCATTTTTCCCTTTTGTTGTATCTAAGTCCATTCGTGAAACATTAGCAGCAGGAAAAATCTTTTTTATTTCATTCTCTATTTTTTCAGTTCCAAAACCTCTATTTTTTATATTTTTATTGGCACATTTAGGGCATATCGTTGGGATAGCTGTTATATATCCACAATAATGGCATGTTAGCGAATTCATATTTTTGTGATATGTAAGTGAAATATCACAATTTGGACATTTTGGTATCCATCCGCAGTTATTACATTCCACCATTGGTGCATATCCACGTTGATTTTGAAAAAGTATTATCTGTTCATTATGTTCTAAAGCTGTTTGCATAGCAGCCAATAGTTCAGGGGAGAACATTTGAACCATCATTTTTCTTTTGTATAAATCTTTAACATCTATAATTTTTATGTTTGGAAGTTTTATATCTTTATATCTTTGTGTTAGTGTAACTAATCCATATTTTCCCTGTTGTGCGTTATAGTAGCTTTCCACCGATGGAGTAGCTGTACCTAACAAAACCTTTGCCTTATACAATTGTGCTAAAATTATAGCTGCAGATCTTGCATGATAACGAGGTGCAGGCTCTTGTTGTTTAAAACTTGTTTCATGTTCTTCGTCAATTATTACTAATCCTAAATTCTTGAAAGGCATAAATACAGCACTGCGAGCACCGAGTATTATGTCGTATGGTTTATCAGATAGTTGTTTTTGCCATATTTCTACCCTTTCCGCATCACTATATTTGCTATGATAAATACCCAACTTGTTACCGAACACTCTTTTTATGCGTTCCATAATTTGAATAGTGAGTGCAATTTCAGGTAAAAGATATAAAACCTGTTTTTTTTCTTTTATGGTCTTGTCTATTAAATGGAGATAAATCTCTGTTTTTCCAGAGGAGGTAACACCATGTAGTAGTGTTACATTATGTTTGTCCATTTGTTTCAGTAATTCATTATATGCAGTAGTTTGTGCTTTATTTAGTGGTAATAAATCTTGTGGTTCTTGATTTATTTTATCGTTTAGTCTTCCTATTTCTTTTTTATATGTTTGCAGAAATTCTTTTTTAATAAGTCCGTTAAGTACAGAAATAGAACAGTTAGATTCATTTAATAGTTCTTCTTTTGATATATCGATTGTATTTTCGTTGCTTCTGTTATTAATCTCACTATTATATGTTATTTTTGATAAAGACAGGAACATGGAGAATACTTTTTTTTGTTTTTCAATATTTTTTAGAGAGTTTATTGCTATATTAAGATTTTCTGTGTTTTTTATGTTAGGATGCAGACGAATAAATGTTTCCATCTTCGGTTTATAGTTATCTTCTGATTTTAATCCTGCTGGTAGTGCAGCCTTATATACATCTCCTAACGTAGACATATAGTAATTAGAAATCCAATACCATAATTTTAATTGTTGCGGTAATAGTATAGGATTATTGTCTAAAATAGTTATAATATTTTTATAATGTATCTCCTTATTTTCATTTTCTGTGAGTTTTTTAGGCATAGAATTGCATATACCAACATACAGTTTACTTTTACCAAATGGTACTAAAACCCTTACTCCTATTTTTATTTTTTCTAATATTGTATTAGGAACGGAATACGAAAATACCTTTTCTAAAGGTAGAGGTAGAATAATATCTACGATATACATATTATAAAAATAATGAAAATATAAGGTATATTATGTTATTTATTATACCAAAAATATTATTTTATTTCTGGTATGACATAGGATAATGATTTTATAACTTGTTCGTGTGATATACCTTCTTTTATAACCATAAAAATAGTATCGTCTCCAGCAATAGTTCCTAAAACTTCAGGCAGTCTACCATTATCTAAATTGTAAGCTATTGCACTTGCATATCCTGGTAGTGTTTTCATTACCGCAATTTGATTAGAGAAATGCAGAGAGACATAGCCGCTAACTCTTAACATTTCAGCCGCCTTGCTGTCTGTAACAACTCTTTTGTACATTGAATTATTAGGTAGCACGTAAATATAGTTACCGTTTGTTAGCGAAGCTTTAGCCACTTTTAAACGTTTTAAATCACGGCTAAGTGTTGCTTGTGTTAGTTTAAATCCTTCTCTGGCTAAAGCTTTTATTAATTCGTCTTGCGACCCAATTTCTCTACTTGATATAATAATTTTTATAGCTTCTAATCTTTTGTCTTTTATTCTCATTTTTAGGAGTCTTTTTGAGATTATATTACGCAAATTTATTTATACTTTTCTTATTTTGCAAATCTTTTTGTTAAACATTAATAGTGTAAAAATAAAATTATATATATGTTGTAGAGAATATAATTTTGAAATAGTATATTACTTAGTATTCCAAAAACATTACTTAAATTTGCATTTACTAAATAATATTATACTTTAAAAACCAATGTTACCATATAGAATAAAAAGAACTTTAATTTGGTTTAAGAGAATGAGACATGTACAAGGTTTTGGTATACAGTCCCCATCAGCATTTTCTTTTGATCGTAATGTTATAAATGACCATACTAAATATTGTATATATTCTGAATTAAAATTAAATACACCTAAATCATCTAAGCTAATTGATAAAAAGGCACGTTTATTATATAGAATAAATCGTTTCTTGAAAGCAGACAACTTTTACTTTTATCCTAAGAAAATAGAACTATATGCTAATTATATTGTTGCTGCATACAATACAAAGATAGTAGAGGCAAAACTATATAATTATAATATTGAAAATGTAGAAAAAGAAAAGACAAATGTTTATTTTTTATCTATATTAGCCGATTACCTTAATTACTATAAAAGTATAAGGCATAAAGTAGGTACAAATAGTATAATAATAATAGACGGTATAAATAGAAATAATGAAGCAAAACAATTTTGGAAAGCAGTTATCGAAGATGAAAATGTAAGTTTTTCCTATGATTTATATTATTTAGGTATAGTCTTTTTTGATAAGAGGCCAAAGCAAAATTATATAATAAATTTTTAATAGGATTAAACTTAATAATCATAATAAAAAAATAGGAAAAAACTTGCAAATAAGAAAAATAGTATTATTTTTGCAGCCAATAATAATTAATTTATTTATAGCTTATGTATTGGACATTGGAATTAGCCTCAAAATTAGAAGATGCACCATGGCCTGCAACAAAGGAAGAACTTATAGACTATGCTATGCGTTCAGGTGCGCCTTTAGAAGTGCTTGAAAATCTTCAAGAAATAGAAGATGAGGGAGATGTTTATGATAGCATTGAAGATATTTGGCCTGATTATCCTTCCAAGGATGATTTCCTTTGGAATGAAGATGAATATTAATTACTGAATTTATGTTGTTACCCACTTACTTATTTATTTTTATATTAAGTATAGTGGGTTTTTCTTTACCTTTTGTATAACTAACCTTAAAGCTCTTTTTATGATTAACCGTATAATTATCTTAGTAATATTATTTTCTACTACTTTCCTTTTTAGTTGTGAAAAAGAAATAACTACTACAACAAAAAAGATAGAAAAGCATAACAATGATGATAATACCAGTAAAAAATTAATTACTGTTGCAGAGTTTATAAAAGGAAATTTTGGAAATAGTTATGTTCTTGTTGGAGGTTATATAGTTGGTGCATGTTCAAAATCTATTTTAAATGCAGTATGGGCTCCTCCTTTCAAAAAGGAAACTTCTGTTTTGATAGCTGATGAAAAAGGAGAGACAAACCCTAATAAGGTTATTGCTATATCATTGAAAAACGAGGAAATGAGAGAGAAGTACAGCCCATATTATAATATAAAAAACTATTGTAAAATGGTTTGGTTTTATGGTAAAAAACAAAAGTATTTAGGTATTGTGGGAATGAGTAGAACTATTGTTGGATATGGTGATATAGATTGAATTTAATAGATTATCAGAATTTCCAACGTAATTGACAATCAATATAACTTACAAAGGGATTACTTGTTTCTTGGTGTTTTGAAGATACTATATGTTTATCAAAATGATAAGTAGCTCCTACTTTTAACAGGATATTTAATTTTTCTGTAGGTTTAGCCCGAAAAAAGATTCCTGTTCTTACTCCTTTACCATAAAAGGATAAAAAATTAAAACCATATAGCATACCTCTTTCGTATGTATATAGTCGTGATTTAAAGTCTTTTGTATGAAAATAGCCTATATTAGTTGTTATGCTCAACCATGGTTTAAGTGTACAATTAAAGTATTCGCTTAACATATATCCAAAACTATTTTCTTCGTGCGAGTAAAAGGATAAGTCTATTTGACTTTTTATATTCCATTTAGCTTCGTTATAAACATAAGATATTCTATTTCTGTGAGTCAGTTCGTTAAGTAATTTAGTGTGAGCCTTATTATCTTTTTGGCGGAGCTTAAACCTATAACTAACCGTGAAAGAATTTTTGTGTATGGTATAAATCGCAGATATATAATTATCCAATGCGCTACTTGATAATGAGGCCATAAATCGTGGATATTTAAAATATGCAAAATCGCTATAGTACATTATAGACAAAAAGCGGCTTGTTACTATGTTTAGACCAAAAAGAAAGCCTAATTCATTTTGTAATTTTCTTCCTTCACTAAACGATTTGCCAAACAAACTGTTATATTTATGAGAGTAATACCGTTGAATGGTTATAAAATACAAATTATGGTTAGGTTGAACAGATAAAGAGTTAATAGCGGCTATGTTCATTTGCTTATCAAAGGCAATTTCACCATTAATGTTATAGCGATAATTAATATATCCATAATTAAGCCCGATATTAAAAAAGTTATTACCTTCTGCTAAAGTAGTTCTATATGAATTTGCTAAATAAGGGGCAAACCTTCTATTAAATCTTGAAAAAACAGACGTTATACCTGCGTGAAAACCATTGTAGTTCCATTGAATATTTCCGCCTATATCAGTTTGATGGGTATTATTCTTACGTTCCATTTCTAACATAGTACGATGATAACCTGTATTTTGTAAACTTTTAATACTTCCATTATCGTTTAGTGCTGCATCACGTTTCCGAGATGAAAAAAAAGTTGTTAACTCTATGTGAGGATTTATATATATAGAAGTAGCAATACCTTGGAAGTAATTAGACTGGGAACGCGAAAAGTGTCCACGTACATAATTAGAATAGTTATTTTGACCTAATAGACTGACTAATTTCCCTAAGCTAAAATCATTATTTATAACTAAGCCGTTACCAAAGCGAAGTTTATAACAACCAATAATTCCTGTTTTTAGAAAACTTAAATCTTTAATTTTTAAATAAAAACTGTAATAGTCATATCCAAATTTGTTTTTATTAGATAAGAAAGGTTCACCACTATCTTGTGAGCCAACAAATCCAATTTGAAAGTATTTTGAATAAGAAAATTTATACCTTAACGAATTACTGTACGCATAACCTAAATAACCATTTTTCTTACCATTTCGTTGGTAAAATGGCATCCTATTAGTTACCATGATTTCATTACTTCCTTTATTAAAAATAGTTTTAATATTTGGAAATTTTATATCTATAGGAATAGGTTTTACGTAGACGAAAAAACTTAATAGCTCACGCCGTTTCTTATCTAATGATTCTATCATCATTAATTCACCTAAAGATTCCATACCATGATATTGGTAAATATATGATAGAATTTCTTCTATTTGAGTAGGTGTAAGGAACGGAATCTGTTCTAATTCCTCTCGGGTAGCAGTATTAAGGTTTATGGGATTAGCTTCTAATTCACAAAGGAAATCAAAATTGTCGTAAATAGCATTAGCATCACAATCTTCAGATAGAAGCAGGTCGGAGTATAGTTTTTCCCATTTATATATTTCTTGACCATTTATATTTATGTTTAGCTGGGTAGTAAATAATAATACAATTATACAGATTATTATTTTCATGTAAGTAAAAAAGTTATAGTGAATTATGTATATTTATTCTTTAATACACAAAATTATAATATAAAAATAGAATTACAAATATTATATCGATTATAAATTAATTATTATTAATGTTACACGTAAGCAGTAAACCTTTTCTTTCCTATAGCTAATATGTTTGGAAAGATTTGAAAAGCAAGTATAGATAGTAAAAAATATAGACAAAAACAGATTTTATTTTTTTGTATTTTATTCCACTATAAGCACAACAAATAGCCCATATTTGAGAGCATTTTTTACAGAGAAGTGCACATCCATAACTATTTGAAAAACATTATTTTATGATATATTACAACAACTTATATAAAAGTACACTAATAAACGCAACTTCTATTCTTATAGAAACGTCTTTGCGTTCCTTATAAATCCTATCAAGTGTTTCTATAAGGAACGCAGCATAGGTTTTACTTAAACGATTTTTACGCCCCTTTGCAATAGTAAAATTTCTTTACAATTATCACATCTCTATATATTTATGTGATAGTTAAGTTGCTAAAAAAAACAAAAAAAAGAAAACAGAAAGCATAGTTAAGTATAGAGTATAGCAAAAGTAAACAAAAACAAAACAACTTTGCCAAGCTACAGACTCGGTTATCATGTATATTACAATGTTAAGTTAGATTCAAATTACTATAAATATTTTATATAATATTTGTTAGTTCCAGCTATTTATATTAATTTTGCAACACTATAATGAACATATTGGGATATGGTGTAATGGTAACACTACAGATTCTGGTCCTGTCATTCTTGGTTCGAATCCGAGTATCCCAGCAAGGGCGTAATAAATAAAAATTTATTACGCTTTTTTATATCTATATATCTATCTTGTAAGGCTTAATTTTAAACTTATCCCAAAATCATGAGTTGCTGTAGGATAGCTATTTGATGTAAGTAAAGGGGTATTTATTTGAATATCATAATACGCGCTAAAAGTTATCATTCTACTTAATGTGTAATCCGCTAAACATGATAATTTAAATGCTGTATTACCATTAGATGCAACAGATGTTGCAGATGCAATATCTCTGGTTATCGTTCCTTGTTTTCTGTAACTTAAGTCCATTCTCAAATTAAGATTATGGTTTATTCCATTGTTATTTATATCTCTATTATTTGATTCTCTTAAGCTGTTATTATTTGTTTTATTTTTTATTTTTCTTTTACGGTAACCTTGTTTTCCAAAGATGTCAAAATTATCTATGCGATAGCCCAATCCTATTACCCAATCTCTTGATATAGCCTCGTTTATTTGAACACTTGTCATTGATAAGGATAGCATACGTGTTTGTCTATACTCGAGCCTTGCTGTAAGATTATTTTGCATAGTTACGTCTATTCCTAATAAAGGAGAAAACGACTCACTGATACTAACTTGAGCAATATTATACATAGAGCTTGGTATTGGTACATTGTTAGTAGGATCTTTTATAAATCCTAAGTTATTTTCAAGTTGTTGCCATGTACTATAGCTTTGATATGCTCCTATGGAAAAAATACTCTTATAGGAATGATTAATATTAACGCTTCTGAATATTTCCTCAAATATTGGTAATCGCGATAATCCACTATATCTAATAGTCCAATTAGGTAATAAACTCTTTAGTTTTGGGAATATATTTAGTCCATTGCTTTTCATATTTGTATATGTAGCTATAAAAGCAGGTATCATAACATCACCACTATACTTATTAACAGTGCCTACATTAGGACTAAATTTACCACCTCCAAATGACTTAGGATAATTAGAACCCTTATACTGTTTTTCAACTATTTTTTGATAAGTATCTAACGAATGAATAAACTTTTCAAATGTAGGACTATAATACCCACTATTTGCATTACCAAACTTTTCAAAAGATGTACCAAGCGATATAGTTGTCATTGTCAACATACCACTTTGTGTAGTAGGTTTATCCGGGAACATATACTGTATGCTACGTGCTGTTGTTTCTATGCGGTTAGCATTTAGCTCTATTTTTACATCTCTTACAGGTTCAAGTGATAACCGAATGCGTAATTCATCTGTTTTATTTACTGTTGCAGGAGTAGCTATAGTGTTAGAGTTAAGTAGCCAGTCTCGCGAAAGAGCTTTATCTATAAAATCCTCGTCTATTGCGCCAAGAGCAAAGTCAATACCTGGCGATAAAACATTATTACTATTATTGCCTATACGCCGTTGTCCAAAAGCATCTCCAATAACAGGCATAAATCCAGGTAGAGACATTGAGAACTGGTTACGATAAGAAATGTTAGAAGAACGTGGCATCATTAAAATTCGAGTAATACATTGGGCTACCTTATACCATGTTTTATTATCTAAAGTTTCTTTAGGTTTAACCGTTATTTTTACTCGCATGGTAGTGTCTGTACTATTAAAGACTTTCAAGCTATTAGAGTCTATTTTTTTCCACTTTAAAGAAAGTGAACGACCATTTACCGACTTGAATGTTGCGGTAAGTCTTTTTGTCTTTAGTGAATGTTTTACTACAGTGAACGTATCAGGTTTTATAATTAGCTCTTGTTCATAAATCTTCTTGTTACTTGAGTTTCGCCTTTTATCCTTTTCATGTTCATTACGATTTAATTGGTCGCCTAATCTGCTCCCTAACAACCCATTAATCTCACTTCTATCAAATTTAGAGTCATTTGTATTAACCGCTGCAAGTCTTGAATTTCTTTTCCGCTTCTTAGAAGAAAAGTAACGACTAAATTTATCGTTTGTTTTTCTTAAAAATGGTATCTTATTGTATAAACGTTCAAAATTTAAATTAGCATTAGCATTTAATGTTCTATTTACAGTAATAATATTACCTAAGGATGTTCCATCTTGTAATTTTGTTCCACGCACCCACGTATAAGTAGAATTGTAATTAGCATCAGAATTAACCCAATCAAATATAGGTAATAGGTTTATTGGAGGACGATAAGAAATAGTTAAATTCTGCTGATAATCAAGAGGTGTACCTAAATTCTTAATACTGTTTAATACAGAATCTTTCCACGCCTTATATTGATTTGTATACAGCTCTTTATTTATAGGCGTATATGGCTCTTCTATCTCTGCATGTGTAGCACTCTGAAAATTAAAATGTAGATTACGTGTTAAGTCCCAACGCAACGTAAAGTCCCTATTCCAAAGAAATTGTTCATTGAATATTAATGGGAGTTTCGTGTTGTCTGCTGTTTCCATATTGCGTTCTTGAAGTTCATAATACCTACGATTTATATCAGAATTGACAGCAATATTTTGTGGTAACCAATTTAATTCAAATATTTTTAATAAGTCAAACCATTTAGATTTACTTTTTATCAACTTATTAAACGGTTTAAATGATGTATAAATCGGACTCCAATTATAGTTTAAAACACCTCTCCACTGGTCTTCGTTTTCATATACTGTTGTTTCTCCACTCGTATGTGAATGTGAATGAGAGTATGTAAACGAAAAATTAGCAGGGTCAAACGGCATTGGATGCCGTTTGTTCTGTATACCTATTCTAACATTTGATAGTGCAAAATTAGAAGTAATCTTTTTAGTTACAGCTATTGCCTCTATAGAGTCTCTCTCTGTCTTATCCATAGATGCTAACGACTCACTTAGCTTCATATCAGTATCAAGAGGATTAAACTTAGGTGTAGATAGGGTTTTGGTCATAGAATAGTAGAGTGGTGCATTAACCTTTGCTTTATCAGGGAAAAATTTACCAAGGTCTAATGATGCAGTGAGAGATAAGTCTGATTTAGTTTCTTGCTGTCGTTCACTTACTCCTTGTTCCAATCCACCAAATCCCTCTGTGCTATGGCTTGCATTTACATCTATTGTTCCAAAGTCTGATAATTGCAGGTTAAGTTGGCCACGTGCAGCCCAACCTCCAGAATTGTTAAACTCTAACAGTCGCAACTCATTACACCAAACCTCTCCACTTTTTTCACTATTAGACAAATTTCTTACTCCGATTATCATTGTTTTAATATCTCCTAAAGTAGGATTACCTTTCACAGTTATTTTGTTGGAAGGTTTGTCATCATCGTAAATAGAAAACTCATTGTTATATGACGCAGCTCCATAGCTTCTTTTTTCATTGCGCTTACGTTTAACTTTAGTAAATATTGATAACGGAACATCTATCATATTCTCTTTAGGCCAAACAGCTTTACAGTCTTTAAGCGAATATGTATCATATCGTTTTGCAGGAGTTAACGATAGTGGTACTTCATATTCATAGTAGTTATTCTTATAATCGGAACCTAAACGTATAAAAACAGCTAATTGATTGTCAGATAGATTAGTAACATTTGGCTCTATAGCATTAGCGTGTACAAACATTTGTAAACGTTTATATTGGCGAATATCAAGATTAGTGTTTTTGTATACAGCTTTTGCCTCTTTAGAACCTATATTATTAACAGTTAAGGCTATTGCTTGTTCATTGTTTTGCACAAGCTGAGGCTGTGACGGATCCTGTTCACGCGATATACCTGGAGGTAAAACATAGTTGACAGGTGTTTTATCATTATTTTCTTCTATATTAACAGCACTAACATTCATTGTACCAGACGAAGAGACTGTATTGCTAAGATTTTGTTTATACTGTCTCCATTCTCCTCTAACTAAATCTAAAGTTGCAAAACGTAATATTATTGGCTTTTCAAAATTTGTCAAGAATATACGCATAAATCGTATACTTGTATAATCATTTATTCCACCAACACGCTTTTGAAACTCGCTTAACGGGATACGGAATTGATACCATGTAGCTTTTTCTATTTTATTATCTCTAAGTTTTACAGAGGTCTCACGTTTATCTACAATATAATTGTGTCCTATAATCATATCCTTAGGACGTATACTAATTTTATATTGGTAATAACGTTCATATTCGTTTAACGTATAATCTTGGTTAATATCTTCAACATCAGGCATTGTTTTATATGATGTGTCATAGCGTTCACTACGATTATCACTGTCTGGAGAGTTTCCTTGCGGATTATTTATTCTCTTATATCTATCAAGTATTGATGTTTGTTTATTATCCAAATCAGTACCTCTATAGTAATGATAATCATCATTAGCAGGGTCAGCCCAAATTGAATCAAAAACAGCTTGGTTTGTGTGTGTACGAGCATAAGTAAGAAAATCTTGATAAGAGGGGAATTTCTGTTCCTCGCTATCTGTAAGTCCATTAAGTCCGACATCTTGAAGAACACGACTTCCTTTTATAGTAGCAAAAGAATAAGTAACAGTTGACTGTGTAGGTATTTTTCCCCATTGAGTTGTTACCCATGTTTTTGACCCATCGGTAGGCATACCACTTTCATAAAACTTACGACCATCTTTCAAAACATCTTCAGAAATTTCACCTAAGTCTATGTAAAAATCACCTCCGTATTTATCTTTATCATTTTGTTTGTTTGAGTAAATAAACGGGTCAAGCATCCAAAATTCTATGTATTCAATATTAGCCGTCTCAAAATCATTTGTGTCTAACTTTCGCATCATGCCTCCCCATTTACTACGTGGATTGGTAAGCCTACCATTACTATTTATTGACGTATTGAAGTTATATGGTCCACGTTCAGTTGGATAAAATGCAAGATTTAATACTGGTATTGTAGCTGTAGTTCCACTATAGCTACTTTGGTTTCTATTAGGGAAAAGCTCTTGTACATATACTTCGCGTACATAATGATTTGAGAGCTGTTTAAGATCGCTTTTTATATGTGCTGGTGTTAGCGTACTACTCATACGTGTAAACAACGGATCTATAGTATACCACGCTAATAGACTTCGATTAAATCCGCTACGTAATGTAGTCTTATCTGATGATTCAGGAAAGTCTGTTGGAACACTCGAAATAGTCCAGCTTGTTGGTTGACTAACATCTATTGTACTTTTAGTATTTTCAAAATCATCCAAATACGAAGCATGGTCTTGCGTGTCATTACTTTGTCCTGCTATTAAATGGGCAAATTCAGCAGTGAAAGATATATGGGACGGTTGAGTTAGATGAAGAAAAGGTAGTTTATCTAATATATTGGTTAATAACTGACTTTCTTTCTTCCAACTTAAATTAAGTCCCCATAGCGTATTCATTAACGGTTCTGTACCAATATTAACTTTTGTCGTTAGAGCTTGTTCAGACAAGTGCATAAAAGTACCTCCAAGAATAAAGTTTTTAGAAAAATTATATTGCCAGTTTAGTCCCATCATAGTTTTACGCTCTTGACTATAATCACTTTGACTTTCTAATGATACATTAACGTTTGTACCTGCATCTATTATGCTTTGATTAAGAATTGTTACTTCGCCTGCACTATAATCAACACTATAATCGCTTCCTTCTGTGAGCTTTACCCCACCAGCAGTTACAACGACAGAACCTTGAGGAACATTATACGCATCAAGCGAAATAACATTTGCTGAAGTTCCACACCATTGACCAACAAGATTATATTTGTCTTTTTCAGCTATTTGCTTGGCAACAGTTTTAGTAGAATCGTATAACTCTGTGAAAAGATATTTTTTTGCTATATCACTACTTACTCCTTTGGATAATAGGCACTTATATAGATGACTGCCAAAAGGTTCTACTGCAGGTAGAAAAATTCGTCCATTATTAACAGTGTATCCCTCTACAAAATCAAAATATCCATTAGGATGCGGTTTATTGTTATTATCTAATCTATCTGCTCCTAATAATCTAATTAATTGTTGATTTTTTACTTGTGGCTCAGGTATATAAGAAAGATATACTCCTGTTGTATCACTTTGGTATTTAATATCTAAACGAAACTTATCTCTCTCTATATTAGAGGCTAAGTAATAAACGTTTTTCATCATTAAATCCCAGTTTGGTTGTCGTGGGCTATTATTAGTATTTTTTAATGATTTTACATATAGTGCTTCTTTTATATTAGGATGGTCACTGGCAAATTCTCCTACTTGATATGTTTTACCATTATAAGTATATTCATAGGAAATTGCTATGACTTGATCGCTTTGTATGCCTGAACGCAGACTTATATAACCTAACGAATTGTTAATTGAATATTCTGAAGAATTAAGTAGCCTAGCTGCTGATAGTTTTTCATAATCTACGCCACCTAATAGTCCTATACCATCAAGTATTGTTGAGGCTTTGTCTATATTCCGAGCATCTGCATTATTTTGGGTTAAAGTTTCATATTCGCTGTTAGCATTATTGTTTGGGACAACACCGTTGCCATGTCCCCATAAATCAGGTCTACTTATTTGTTTATTTTCACCTAAATCGCTTAAAGCTATTATTGCTCTTGTGTTAGATGTTGTAGCTGTCTTATTTGTTACCCATATTTCAACACGATTAATAGTTATACCAGTTGTGATATTTGGTAGGGACTTCATTGCTTCATCATAATGATTACGAAAATAATGAGATAAGAAGAAGTGTCTATTTTCTTCGTAATTTGATGCCGAAAACTCAAAAGGTGTTACCTGTTTTCCACCTTTTGATGTTACAGATTTTGTTGTAGATTTCTTTTGTGAGAATACTGTTTGTAAAGACAATTTACCAAATTGCATGTCTGTACGCAAACCAAATAAAGATGAGGCTCCATGTATCAAAGAGTTATTAGTAGGGAAGGACACGTTACCAGCCTCAACTAATTTTATTATTTCATCTTCTTTTCCTTCGTATTTAAGTTTAAAATTTTGAGCATCAAAATCAAAGGTAGCATCGGTATTATAATTTAGGTTCATATTTACTTTATCACCAACTTTACCGTTAACATGCAAGTTTATCTTTTCGTCAAAATTCATTGTTGTTGTATTGCGGTTACGTATAGGGAACGATGGATTGTCTATCCGTTTTTTTGTTGCACCAAATTTTATTTCTGCTGTTCCCTGTGTGCGTATACTAACTCCTCCCGGTCCAAATATTTTTTCTGCTGGACCTAAGGCAAAATGCATATTAGTAAAATCAAATTTTTCTTTCCCTTTGCGTTCTAATAATTCCTTGTTTTTTAAACGATAATAATCAGCAAAACTTTTTTTCTCACTCCATATACTATATTCCTTAGGAGTCATCATTATAGGTGTACCTATGTATTTGTTCCCTAATTTAGTCCCTATAATGTATACATTAAGGCTATCATTGTACTCAACAGTTTGCTTTAAATTGTCAGGATTATGTAAATCTGTTGATTTTCCATTTAAATCTGTATAATCTTTTTGACTTGTACGCTTAACTTTCCATCGTGAATGAGCCAAAGAGTCGGGTATAGTGTCAGAATCTATTATTATATCTTGAGATTTTATTTGTTTTTTTACTGTAGGTAATGTATCTTTCTGATTAGTAAGAGATACAATTGGAGAGTCATTTACGAAGGCAATAGACTTCGCAAATGATTCCCAACTCACTAACCCTATAAATATAAATAAGGTGATAAAAGCTATAATTCGGCTATACCACTTCATCTAAATAGAAAAATTATTACTTTATTAGCTTTAAAGCTTGTTTTACAACTTCTTCCACTGCTAAATCTGGGGACTCTCGTAAAATATCTATAACTATTTTAGATGATGGGGCAGGGGAAAAACCTAACATGGTTAAAGCTCCAACTGCTTCATTCTTAATTTCATTGCTAACTAAAATTCCTTCAGATGAAGAATTTTCTACATTGAGTTGTTCAGCTATTCCAGATTGTACAATCTTATCTTTTAAATCGATAATAATTCTTTGTGCTGTCTTTAAGCCTATCCCCTTTACAGACTTTAATAATCTTTCATCTCCACAGGATATGACATTACATAATTCTACAGGACTAAATGTTGAAAGTATCATTCTTGCAGTATTATTACCTACACCTGAAACAGTATTTAATAGTCGATAAAGACTGCGTTCTTGCTTACTGAAAAAAGCATATAGCGTAAAACTGTCATCACGTCCACCTGTAACTAATGCTTCATGGATATATAACTTTACATTACTTCTTCCCTGAATAGCCGTATAGGTTGTTAAAGAGATATTTAGCCCATAACCTACTCCGTTTACTTCAACAACAGCAAAAGTTGGGGTAAGTTCTGTAAGCTCTCCTTTTAAGTATTCTATCATATTTTATTATTATAAAAATTATAGTGCATAATATTTATTACACCTACTTATATGCTGCTATAATATATATTTTGTATATACTTTTATTAAACGTTTTGATACTGTAATTTATTGCAAAAAGTGAAATGAAAGTTTTTTATAACGTGAAACGATAGATAGTAACATTGCTCCATCTACAATGATAATATATGGCATAATTTGGTGATGAAAACGTGCTTCGCCGTGCCCTACTGTAATTATCATTAGTGTATAAATAAATATTAGTGATAATAATAGTCTATTACCAAATACTTTATCTTTCCATTTTTTTATATTAAAACAACTTATTATAAATATGATAAGTAGAAAATAATAATAGAGTAAATTGATAATCGTCAATATCTGTACAGGAGAATAGTTAGGAAAGTTATGTATGATACTGCGCATATTTATCTCTATATACATATCATCTTTTTTTTCTTTATTTGGTACAAATGCGCACATATTTACATTATCAGATACAAACATCTTAAGCATTTTATATGGAATCTGGCTTACATAATCTATAGAATGTTCTGATAACCAATAGAAAAACCTCTGTCTCCAAATTTTATCTTTATCTGCGACATTTGTTTTTAAATTATTTATTATCGGTAATTTATCATCCGTAATAGTTTTTGTATTATCCACACTATATTGCAGAAGAGCCATCCAGCCTGTTTCTGCTTGATAAATAAAGTGACCTGTTCTATAATAACTTGCTGACCCTATTATACAAACTACTATAATATATCCAAGTAAAACAGATAATATTTTTCTATATTTGTAAATTAAAATTGATATTAAAAAAACTATTCCTATAGGTCTAAACCAATTGGCTATACCTATAATACCTCCTCCTAAAATATTTTTATCTTTACAAATGATTAACCATAAACCTAAAATGGATAAAAAAATATTTGGTACTTCGCTTTGTAGAGAGGTTGCCTCTCCATAATTTGCAGGATAAATCACATAAAGTATTAATGATAAAAGAGCTACACGATAATTAAATAATTTATTTGCTATTTGATAAACTAAAAATGCTGTTAGACCTTTTATTATGGAATAGAGTATAAGTAATGGAAGGACAGACTTAAATAAGCGTAAACTAAATATCACCATATCTATTGCACCAATATTCCATATAAATGCTAAATCATGCAGCTTATACTTATTAGGATATAAATCACCATACTTCAAACAATCGTGGGCAAGAGCTATATAACCTTCACTGTCAGGATATGGTGTATAACCAAATATAGCAAGTATAATTATTTGAGAAAGTATAAATAATAGTATTAAAAAATAAGGTAGTTTTATCATATTTATAAAATAGTTACTCCATAACTTAAATGTACTGCTTTATTTTGTACATGTTATGGAGCTATGATACTAAAATATGGTAATATTTTATATGTGTATAAACTTACACGTTTTAAGCATTATCTGAGGTTTCATCTTCTTTTTTAGGTATTAAAGTTTTTTCAAATTC
Source organism: uncultured Prevotella sp. (assembly GCA_946998295.1). GTDB lineage: Bacteria > Bacteroidota > Bacteroidia > Bacteroidales > Bacteroidaceae > Prevotella. Next base: position 12,197 of record CAMPYS010000009.1, on the reverse strand, counting down.
AGAAATACCAGCTTTTATTAAAATATCATACCATTGTAAAAGTTTCTTTATGTCGCTACTTCTTACACGGTTACGATCAAAATTAGGAAGAACTTCTGAAAAATAATTAAATAGTTCTTCATTTGAAGCTTTTTTCCAGTTTAAAGATGTTGCTTTAGCATTTTCTTTCTTGCATACAGAGTCAAGGACTTTAGCTAAAGGTATATCCTCTGTATCTGTGTACATAGTTATATCAGAGAGACTTGTTACTCTTTCTGTTGGAAATACAGGTAAACGTTTATTTGAGCCATCAATGGTTTCTACTATTAGGTTTGTTTTTACTTGTTTGAGTAGTTTATAAAGACCAGGTTTACCTGAAATTGAAATTATTACTGTTTTCATTTTTTTTCTTTATTTTTTTATTATACTTCTTTGTTTATTAAATTATATAACTTTTTTATTTTACAATTTATTGGCTTTATGATGATAATGTTTTTAGCAAAGTAATTATTTGGCTATCTAACTCATGCATACTATCATTTATGATTATAAAATCGCTTTTTGAAATAATATCATTTTGAGACATTTGACTATTAATCCACTTTAATGCTGTCTCCTTATTTACACTATTTCTATTCATTATTCGCTCTATCCTAAGATTTTTGGGAGCAGTAACACAAACAACTTTATCTATATGTATCCTATTTATAAAACCAGAACTAAACAAAATAGCTGTTTCTATCCATTTATAATCGGATTGTTCAAAATCGTTTGCTACTGCAGGATGTATGATATTGTTAAGTTTATTTGCATTAGTTTTATTTAAAAGTAAATATTCTGATAATAGCTGTTTTTGAAGAATACCATTTTTAATAATATCTTTACCTATTAGAGCTGATACTGCATGTTGCAACTCTGTAGAGGTTCTCAATAAACGTTTAGCAGCTGAATCGCTATCATAAACTTTTATTCCAAATTTTATTAGACGATTTGAAACAAATGATTTTCCACTTCCTATACCTCCTGTTATTGCTACTATCATACTTTTGCTAAAAAATATAAAGTTTATTTTTGTTCTATAAGATAGTCTACCATTTGGGGTATTGGCTGCGCATTTTTTACAATAGCTGGTAGATTCTTTATTGATACTTTACATTTATCTCGCTTTATTCGTTCTATATCCTTATAATCTACTACTACTCTAAATCCTATAGGTAAAAGCTCTTGGGTTTCATTGTTCTTGGACATCCTTTTTACATCTTTAGAACCTACAACAAATTTTACCTTAATTATATTTGGAAAAATACGTAATACTTTATCATTTGGCACATTAATCGGTTCTATCGGAACTTTTACTACTTCTTCTGTTAATATATCCGTAAATAGTTGTAATCTGACATTGTTAGGTACTATTTTTGTATTATATATATTAGCTATAGCTACTTTATAACTCTTTTGTTCTGAAATGTTGGATAAAAGTATGCGTTTAGTTGGGACATATTTAATGCTATCAAGGATATTTTTTGTAGCATATACAAGAACGCTGTCAGGCGAAAATTTGATTTTCTTTAAAAAGTATCCTTTACTTGGAGTTATTGCACCATAAAATTTTATTGGAACTTTTTTACTTAAGCCATAGTTATAAGAAAATTTGAGTCTTTGTGCTTTGATTGAAACTATTTTTGTGCTTGAATACAACTGTTGGGATAACAAATGTTGTATATCTGATGTTTGTATCTCACCTGTATTACTGTTATTTATATTTGCTTCAAAATCAAAATACAAAGGACGTATTTGTTTACGAAAAATATAGTTGGCTATAACATAGCCTTTATCATGTAAAGTAACTTTTACAATAGAATCAGGCTCACCTATTATCACTACATTTTTAGGAATTCCTGCAAGACGAATATTTATCGGAAATTCATACTCATAGTAATCATCTAAAGTGTTTGTAAGCCATAATAGTCCACTTAGAATAAGAAAAAATAAAAAAAACAGAAACTCTTTGTTGAATATTTTTAACGCAAAGTTTCTGATAAATTTTAATATTTGTAGTAAATAACTCAACATTGGAATTTAATAGTTACTACATTTTATATTATTGACCCTATTCTATTTATACTCTATTTTTTAGATGTTGCTTGCATATCAGAAGCATTTGCAAACACATAATTTTTAGAAATTGTAACAACTACATTTTTAGCAATTTCGATATCAATGCTGTTTTTTTCAAAATCAACATGTTTTACAGTTCCAAATATACCTCCACCTGTAACAACCTTATCTCCTTCTTTTAATGCATTTTGAAAATTTCTAATTTGCTTTTGTTTCTTTTGTTGAGGACGTATCATGAATAACCACATTATAGCAAAAATTGCTACCATCATAATTATCAATGAAAAAGACCCTCCTCCTTGATTACCTACAGCAGTTAAAACAAATGTTGTATTCATAGTTTTATATTCTATTATTGTTTAATTTTTATTATTTTGTACTTTAATATTCTTAGAGCTTAAATTTGTTATTTGTTTACATAGAATCTTATTATCTATTAGTTGGCGAGCTATTGTATCAAGCATACCATTTACGTAACTCCCACTGCGTGGAGTACTGTACATTTTTGCTAATTCAATATATTCATTAATTGTAACATTCAATGGAATATTAGGAAATGTTAGCATTTCTGCTATTGCAATTTGCATTATAACAATATCCATATAAGCTAATCGTGAGAAATCCCAATTGAGACTTGTATCACTCATATATTGTTGATATGTATCAGCATTCAAGATAGTTGCACGAAATAATTTTGTTGCAAATTCCCTTTCATCTTCATTATTAAATTCAGGTAACAATTCTTGATCTGACTTAGCATTAAAGTTAAAACGCTTTATTGTCTTTAGTACGAATGTATCTACTATATATTTATCATCATTCCAATAAAGGCTTTTATCTTCTAAAATATCATACAACTCTTCATTATCTTGAATTAGAGTCTTGTATATTTTTCTCCAAAACTCTCTATCTATATCATAAGATTCTTCTTCGTTTTCTAAGTATTGCTTGTATATATTACTTTGTTCTATTTGGTTACATAATTTTTGTATAAATTCGATATCTGTATCCCATGACAAATTCTTGTCATTTATATATAAATTTAACTGTTTATTCTCTTCTAATTGAATTGCAAACTTATTGTTAATTATTCGTAGTGAAGGCATTTCTGCTTCTTCTCTTTCGGCTCTTTTTGCAAGAATATCAATACGTTTTCTTTCTTCTTGAGTTATAGCAACAATTAAATAGAGGAGGTAATTATAAAGCTCGTATGCTTTTGAAAGACTAAAAAGTAATTCTTTTTCTGCTTTATCAATATTTCTATCACCATTTTGATAATAAGCATAGGTTAATTGAACTATCTTGATTCGTATTAAATCCCTATTAATCATGTATATTATTGAATATTTAACCTTTAGACACTATTTTGATTTGCAAATGTAAAAATTTTTATGCTGTTATACAAATTAATGCTCATATTTTCTTTTTTTATTATTAAAACTTTTATATTTCATTATAAACACCTAACTTTGCAGAGCTTTTTGCATTTACAAGTCTTTTTTATTATTATAATAAATATATGTGTATTTTAATAAATATATGTGTATTTTGATAAGGCTTGAGTGTGTGATGGCGAATTAACAAAATATTATTAATTTAGAGTAACACAAAGAAAATGAAAAAAATTGAAATTGCTGGACAAAAACGTAACGAGTGTGGTAAAAAAGCAACAAGAGAGCTACGTAAAGAGGGTTTAGTACCTTGTAACCTATATGGAGAAGCAACAGATAATGGAAAACCTGTTGCATTACCATTCTGTGCTTCAATATCTGAGTTAAGGAATCTTATCTATACTCCACATATATATATTGTAGAACTTATTATAGATGGAGAAAAGCACTGGGCAGTGATGAAGGAAATACAATTCCATCCTACTACAGACGCAGTACTTCATGTTGACTTCTATGAAGTAAATGAAAAGAAACCTATAGTTATGGGAGTGCCTATCAAGCATGTAGGATTAGCTCAAGGTATACGTGATGGTGGACGTATGAATAAGACTATTCGTAAAATAAATGTTAGAGCCCCTTACCCACAAATACCAGAGGTCTTAGAGATTGATGTTACAAATTTACATATTGGTAAAAGCATCAAAGTTGGTGACTTATCATACGAAGGTATAGAGCTTGTTACACCTAAAGAAGTTATAGTTTGCTCTATAAAGGCAACACGTAACTCTATGCAATCAAGCAATGAGGAAAATGCTACAGAAGAATAAATAATATATGTGGTGAGATAAATTATTTAGATTGTTGTGAACAAATATTTAATTTGTGGACTTGGTAATCCAGGAGTAGAGTACAATGGGACTCGCCACAATACAGGATTTATGGTATTGGATGCTTTTGCTAAAGCGTCCAATATTTGTTTTAAAGATAAACGCTATGGACTCATAGCTGAAACTACAATTAAAGGACGAAAAATTATACTTTTGAAGCCATCTACATTTATGAATCTATCTGGTAATGCTGTTCGTTATTGGTTAAAAACAGAAAAAATAGCGGATAGTAATTTATTGGTAATATCAGATGAGTTAGCATTAAATTTAGGAGCTTTTAGGTTAAAAGCTAATGGCTCAAATGGAGGACATAATGGGCTTGGGCATATTCAACAACTTATAGGTACAAACTATGCAAGGCTTCGCATAGGTATTGGTAATGATTATGCAAAGGGTCATCAAGTTGATTGGGTATTAGGAAAATATACAGAAGAGGACTTGAATGTTTTAAAACCAACTATCAATACTTGTATTGACATTATTAAAAATTTTGTACTTTTAGGAGTTGATATAACAATGAATATGTATAATAAATTAGGTAAAAAATAATGAACGAAGAAGCAAGAATTGATAAGTGGCTTTGGGCAGCTCGTATTTTTAAAACAAGAAGTATTGCTGCTACAGCATGTAAAAATGGGAGGATTAACATAAATGGTACTTACATAAAACCATCACATACAGTTAAAATAGGAGATATTGTAAATGTGAAAAAGCCGCCTGTAACATATTCATTTAAAGTTATTAGTCCTATAGAAAAAAGAGTTGGCGCAAAGTTGATAAAAGACGTTTATAAAAACATAACTTCTAAAGATCAATATGAACTGTTAGAAATGAATCGCATTAGTGGCTTCGTCGATAGAGCTAAGGGGACTGGAAGACCTACTAAAAAAGATAGGAGACAAATAGATGCATTTACTAATTTTGAACCATTTGAGTTTCAAGAAGATGATGATATACTATTTGATGAATAAAATAACGAATATTCTATAAATAATAAAATAATATAACTTAAAGATGACTAATATAGCTATTTTTGCTTCAGGTAATGGTAGTAACTGTGAAAACATAATACGATATTTTTCAAATTCTACTATCATAAATATTAACCTTGTTCTTAGCAATAAAAGTAATGCGTATGTTATAGAAAGAGCTAAGAAACTAAATATTAACACTATAATAGTTAATAGACAAGAGTTTAATAATAGAAATAAGGTATTAGATATTATGAATACGTATAAAATTGATTTTATTGTTTTAGCTGGTTTCTTACTAATGATACCTGATTGGCTAATAGAAGCTTACAAACAAAGAATTATAAATATTCATCCTTCTTTATTACCAAAATTTGGAGGCAAGGGTATGTATGGAATAAATGTACATCAAGCAGTAAAAAAAGCTAGAGAAAATGAAACTGGTATGACAGTTCATTGGGTAAATAATGTATGTGATGGTGGAGAAATAATAGAGCAAGTTAAAACAGTAATATTACCAACAGACACTATAACAGATATTGCAGAAAAGGAACACAAATTAGAAATGAAATATTTTCCTCAGATTATTGAAAGAATAATAGAAAAAATATAAAAATTTTTGCATTTAGAAATTACCTTAAGAATATACTGAAAAAATAGGTGTACAGTAAAGAACAAAGATAGTTTAAGTTAAACTTATTATTTCATGCAAATATTAAAAGTCATTTAAGTATCTTTGCGATTATAAATAAAAATAATTATAATAACATATTACAATTTAAGATGCTAATAGATTACAATAAAGTAAATGTTTTTCAAGAAGATAAAAAAATTCTGAAAGATGTTGACTTTCAAGTTGAAGAAGGACAATTTATATATATAATAGGAAAAGTAGGATCAGGAAAAAGTTCACTACTTAAAACAATTTATTGTGAACTTGATATTAATAGAGGAGAAGCTGAGAAAGCAGAAGTATTAGGTAACTCTATAATAGAAATAAAACGGCATAGTATACCTGCATTAAGAAAACAAATGGGAATAATTTTTCAAGACTTTCAGCTTCTTCATGATAGAACTGTATCAAAAAACTTATCATTCGTGCTTAAAGCTACTGGTTGGAAAGATAATGATAGGATAGAAAGTCGCATTAATGAAGTACTATGTGATGTAGGTATGGAAGATAAAAAAGATAAAATGCCAAGTGAATTATCTGGTGGAGAACAACAACGTATAGCAATAGCAAGAGCATTATTAAACAAACCTAAAATTATAATAGCAGATGAACCAACAGGAAATCTTGATCTTGAAACAGCATTTAATATTGTATCCATACTAAAAAAAGCAAGTGAAAATGGTGCATCTGTTATAATGTCAACTCATAATATACAATTAATATCCAAATTCAAGGGTATTGTATATCGTTGTAAAGACGGTAAAGTTTGTCCTCTTGATGCTTCTAATGACACTGAACAAGAAGTATTTGAAGGAGTAACTCGTCCTATTCAATAAAAAATAATATATTAATTGCTGAATAGAATAAAATGAAAGTATTGAAATTTGGAGGAACTTCTGTTGGTACTCCTCAACGAATGAAAGATGTTGCATCGCTCATAACAAAATCCAAAGAAGCTAAATTTGTAGTGTTATCTGCTATGAGTGGAACAACAAATAGCCTTATAGAAATTTCTGACTATTTATATAAAAGAAACCAAGATGGAGCTAATGAACTAATAAATAAGCTTGAACAGGTATATCTTGGGCATATAGAAGAACTATATAAAACAGAAGAATATAAAAACAAAATACGTCATTTCTTAAAAGAAAGATTTCAATTACTACGAGAATTTACAAAAGATTTATTTACTTCATTTGAAGAAAAAAATATTGTTGCACAAGGAGAAATAATTTCTACAACAATGGTAGCTTACTACCTATTGGAAAAAGGAATTAAAACTAAATTAATTTCAGCATTGGATTTTATGAGAACTGATAAAAATGCAGAGCCTGACAAACTGCATATAAAAAACAAGCTCTCTAAAATCATGGAAGAAAATAAGGGATATCAAATATATATAACGCAGGGATTTATATGTAGAAATGCATATAACGAAATAGATAACTTACAAAGAGGAGGGTCTGATTATACTGCATCATTAATAGGTGCGGCAATAGAAGCTGAAGAAATACAAATCTGGACTGATATTGATGGAATACATAATAACGACCCTCGAATAATAGATAAAACAGAACCTGTAAGGCAATTAAATTTTGAAGAGGCATCAGAACTTGCATACTTTGGAGCCAAAATATTACATCCTACATGTATACAACCAGCAAAATATGCAAATATTCCCGTAAGACTAAAAAACACTATGCAACCAGAGGCGGAAGGTACAATAATTAATAATGTATTATTGCCTAAGAAGATTAAAGCTATTGCTGTTAAAGATAATATAACAGCTATAAAGGTTAAATCTAGCAGGATGATAGGATCTACAAGTTTTTTACGTAAAGTATTTGAAATATTCGAAAGTTATCAAACAACAATAGATATGATTTCGACAAGTGAAGTTGGAATATCTATGACCATAGAAGATAAAAGTCATATAAATGAAATTATTGATGAACTAAAAAAATATGGAATAGTAACAGTAGATGATAATATGTGTATAGTCTGTGTAGTTGGAGATTTAAACTGGAATAATATCGGAATAGAAACGATTGTTACAGATGCCCTTAAATCCATTCCAATACGAATGATTAGTTATGGAGGTAGTAACTATAATATTTCATTCTTAATACAAAAAAATGATAAACAAAAGGCATTGCAGGCATTATCAAAACAACTCTTTAAATAATATATATTCTATAATAATAAAAAAGAATGCTTATTATTGATTATTTAACTATCGTGGCTTCATTAATAATATTATTAATATCGTTAATAGCTCCACTATTCAGTCCTTTTTTTAGATGCTTAAAGCTAAAAAAGATAAATAATAATAGTACCATAGAAAATGGTTCTAAAAAAGAGGTTACTATAATTTTTACACCATACAAGGAAACAGAATTAGTAAAAAAGAATTTAGAAAAATTTTTACTTCAAAATTATCCTAATTTTAAAGTAATAGTAGTAATACCAAAGGAAGATAAGGATACAGAGTTGTTATTAAAAAAGTTTGATAGTAATTCAAGATTGTACACAACATTTATACCAGCTACTTCAAAATACCTGAGTCGAAAAAAATTAGCAATAACACTTGGTATAAAAGCGGCTAAAACCGATTGGATTGTAATATGTGATATTGCATGTGCACCAATAACGAATAATTGGTTATCAACTTTAATGAAACATACTAATAACGATGTAAACTTAATAGGCAATTATAATATATATGCAGAGGAAACTCCTGATTATTGGAAATTTGAACACCTATATACAACTTGCTATACAGTAAGAGAGATAGAAAAAGGTATACCATATAGATGGAATTCAGAAACGTTAGCATTCAAAAAAGATGATTTTCTTAAAAAAGATGGATTTAAAGGAAACTTGAAATTTATCAGTGGAGAATTAGATTTTATAGTAAATAAATATGCTGAAAAGGATAAGATGGATATCAATATTTCAGATGATGCTACGCTTATAGAGAGTATGCCTACATTAAAAAAATGGGAAGGAAAGAATATCGCATATCAAGAGAATAGAAAACATCTAAGACGAAGCAAAAGGCATAGATTTTACTTTATCATAGATCAATTAGTATTGTATGTTAGTTATTTACTCCCCATAGTGGCTATAACTATAGGTATATTAACAAAAAATTGGATAATTACAGTAGTTTCAATAGTAAGTATAATTATCACAAGTGTACTAAGAATAAATATTGCTAAAAAGGCTATACAAAAGTTGCAACTATATAATTTCCCTACATGGAAAATTATACCATACGAACTAAAAAATATTTGGATTAAACTATTATATAAAGTAAAATATTGGAAAGCTGATAAATACGATTTTATTTCACACAAACTTTAGATGACAATAATTCATTATACATACAATATTATACAAGAAGATATAATATCAGACTATATCGTTCAAATTGTTAGCTACCAAAAAAGAATAGGACTAAAAGTAGAAGTTGTAACTAATTTAACTGATTTAAAAAAAATAATTAATAAAGAACGGGTTGACATTTTACATATACATGGTTGCTGGGACTATAATGCCTATATATGTGCAAAAGAAGCTAAAAAAAATGATAGTGCAATAATAGTATCACCTCATTGGCAATTAAATTATATTATAAGAAAAAAAGAAAAGCCAATGAGAAAAATCTTATATACATTTCTTTATCAACGAAAATTGATAAAAATGGCTGATAGTATAATAGTTACAGCTAATAAGGAAAAAGAAGAAATAAAAAAAGAACTACATTGGAATAAAAAAATAGAAGTAATACCAACTAACATATTAAATAGTCAAGTTGCAGAACAAACAGTTTTAGAGTATTTTAAATTGGTGTATAATAAAATTATAGATACAAGATACCGTATCTATATGGGAGAGGACACTGAAATAAGGAGTATACTTGATTTGTTATATATAGGATTACAAAAAAATGATGAATCTATTGATTCAATGTTACCAAGTGAAAATATTTTAAAGCTAAAAAAACTTACCATTACTCAATGGAAAAGAATTCTTTTAATGGCCGATGACGAAAATATACGAGACTATATAGATATAGCAATTGAAAAGCTAAAGATTGAAACACCTAATATAAATACAAAAGAAATTATTAGATACTATCCTAATAATCCAAAAGATAAAAATAATCTAGAAAACGAAGATATTATTGTAAGCATATTCATAAAACGTGAAAAAATAGAAAATACTATACAGGATGAAACTGAAGCAATCAAAAAAATTACAACGATGATTGTGAATTCAAATAATTTAATAAAGACAAGAAAATTTACACTACGACATTTAGCTAATATATATATAGAAATAAGATTTAGTGATTATAATGAAGATAAATTATACAATATCGTGAGAAAAATAAACACACTAAAACTATCGCGTCATATTATATATATTTTGTCTTCATGGCTATATTTAGAAGAGGGGTTCAGACCATTCAAATATCTAAGTAACAAAAAGACTGTAAAAATAATAAATAATATCATAAATAAATATGATAAATAATAAATATTAAACATGTTTATTTGTGTGAATATTTTTGCAATAAAAAGAAGCATTTCTTATCTTTGCAACAATCTCTAATTTGAAATAAAATGAAATTGTTACTAATAATTGCAGCTGTAATATTCAGCATGAGTTTATCTGCACAAGAGGATGATAAAATACATTGCATCGGACCAATAGAATCTAAAACATTACAGGGAATACGCAAAGCTACAAAAGAAGAAATAGAATACGCAAAAATATTAGCAAAAGAAGAAATAGAACAGGAACAAATTAATAATAATCTACCATTTATAGACCAAAATGGACAAACTATAACAACTCCATATTGGTATAATACGCCTTTCGGATTTTTTTACTTGCAACCAACAATATGGGAATTGCATAAAGGACTAAATGTAAATATTAGTACATCAGTTTTTGCAATTTCAGGCAATGGGCTTAAGGCTGGAATTACACAAGATGTATCTGCTATGTATGTAAAAAATATAAGCAAAAAGGGTACATTAGCTATTGGCGGATATTTCAATAATATGAATTTTGCTAGTTCTAACTACACATCTGCAGGTTTTAATGCAACATTTGGATATAAATTTGATGATCATTGGAGCGCATACGCATTCGTACAAAAAGCATTTGCATCCGATAATGTGACACCATGGGCTATTGCATACGGAACACACGGTAATAGTCTATGCTATAATAATACATTTGATTTTATGCCGATATATCCATGCTATGTATCAAATTTTGAAATCCCATACACCTTTAATAGATTTATGGATAGGATAGGAGCTGGAGTAACTTACCAATGGGGAAAATATAACCAAAATTCTATAAATATCCAGATAGAATATAACCAGTTTCCACAGCAGAGAAATAAAATATATAATCATCAAAGATATAGTTTTCCAAGTCAACAATAAATATTTTATTATAGCAACTAATCCTTGAAAATGAAGAAAAATCGAAGTTCGCGCAGAGAATCAAAGTGTTTGAGTATGCCGAACAGCATTACGACGAGATGTTGGTAGCCGTCAAAACGCTTCACGTAAGCCTCGCTTCCTTTCGTTTCGCAGCTTATCTGATGAATTTTCTCTTTGTCGAGTAACTTTAATACTTGACTATAGACCGGCTGTCCGGTAAAATGACTATCTTTGTTCATGGTTATGTTTTATTTTAGTAAAAACAAAGATAACCAAAAGGACTGATACTTCGTGAGAAGTGTCAGCCCTAATTTATTTTGTTTGAAAAAGTTTTACCGGACAGCAATAATTTAAATCCGTTACGTATGTCAATGCAGAGGGCCTCGTAACGCATATTGATCAGAAAGTGCTTTTTACAAGAGGAGAACTCACCCACGAGGCACGAAGGGTGGAGATATTTTACGAGACAAAGAGACCTGTTGTACTATTGACCAACAACTTTGACTTTACTGTTGAGGACATTGCTGAAATCTACCGCCTAAGATGGGCTATCGAGTCGTTGTACAAACAGCTTAAACAGAACTTCCCGCTTCATTTCTTCTATGGGGACAGCGTCAATGCCATACAAATACAGACATGGGTAGTCTTGATTGCGAATTATTGCTGTCCGGTAAAACTCAAAAGAGCATAAATATCCTCCCCGAAGCCCA
>CAMPYS010000008.1 GCA_946998295.1 uncultured Prevotella sp. | reverse complement strand
TTAATATCAATATTTGGTACTTCTAAGTTTCCTATATCTCCAAATAAGTCTTCATTTTCTGTTTCTGTTTCCATACTCTTATTTTTTTATATTAATTTTGTGCTGTGTAACTAATACTTTATAATTATGCATTATGAATTTTATAAAGAGCATCCTTCAGATAAGGTTTGGTGGGTTAGTGAATATTCCGATGATGGTTTTCAAACTCGAGGACCGCTCTTGATTTCTTTTGATAAGAAAAAAATATTTAACTTATTTCAGGACTACCCACATGCTCTAACCAAAGAACAAAAAGAATTATTTGATAAAGAGAATCCATATTGGAAAAACTTCTTTAAAGATAGGCAGTAAGGTTATTTTATATGCCCTGCTGCTCCTTTTAGTTGTTTCCACTCCTCTGTGTTTATATATCCTAACATTTTTAAAAAGTTTCCTTTATTCATAAACTCTTATATGGTAGACAAGGTAAAGGGAGAGTAAAAAAGAGGATGTATCAATTTTGACACACCCTCTTTTGGTTATCTTTGGTTTTGTTAAATAAAAATATAACCATGAGCAAAAATAGTCATTTTAACTGACAGCAATAATAAGAAATAATTATAAAGAAAACATCTTCCAGTTACATGTAATGTAGGACAGGAAGATGTATAATATTTTTTTAAAGTTCTATGTTCTTAGCAGCTTCTTCCCGTTTATGCTTAGAGTCAGCTAAACGTGTTTTTATTTGAGCATTCATTAAGTAATCAATTATCAGTTTAGGGAAAAGCCAAAGGGCAAAGAAAAAGAAAGCTACTTTTAAGTTAAATTCTTGATGATCTATAAAGTACCATAACACAGCATATAATGGCCATATCCAAGTAAAAAGAGTTTTTATTGCTTCTCTGTTTTTCACATATTTCACCTCCTCTTGGTTAACAGGGAATGACATATCAGCATTTTCAGCTATTCCATCCATAATGAAAAAATGTTTTTCGTTATTATATGTATAATATACAAACCAAAATGGAGCTAACATATAATGACCTTTTTCTTTTAAATTATAACTGTTACTTGTACGGAAGTCCCTTATCTTTTCACCTGATAATTGTTCTAATGATTTCTCATCAGCAAGTTCATTAACATAATCTTCTCCATATTTATTCCATGTTAAGACACTATCAGTATTTAATGCTAAAGTTAATGGGCTATCATCTTTTCCTATTCCTAACAGTTCAGGATCATATTCTACAGATGATAGTTTGTTGTATTTATAATGTTTAGTAAATTCTATTAATTCTTTAGGTATATCTTTGCCATCGTAAGCTATAGATAGAAACGAGAAGTTACCTTGAGAATTACCTGTATGAGGTAAGTATTTAGTAACAGTTTCATTATTTCCTGAAGAGTCTTTCTGTGTTGCTTCTACAGCTATTTTACATGACCATGATGAAGTAAATGTGCCTTCATATAGGTACATAGGAAGATAAACCTTTATAATCTTCCCTGTGTTGATACACTGAAAAATATCAGTTGGTACATAATCTCGCTCTACTAAAGCTTTTACCATAACCTGCTCAAATTTTTTTTCTGTAGTCTTAAAAACAATTATGCGCTCTGGTATAGGTACTTTCTTTGCTGTAATTAGAGGGTTAAAAGCCTTATTATGACAATAAGGACATTCAACTTCTGCTTGAAATGGATTGAACGAAGTGATTACTTGTTTACAACTTGGACAAATGACTTGTTGTAATTCTAATGTTTCTGCCATAATAAAATTAATTGTATAAAGTTCTTAGTGGTATTTATCTAATTCTACACCTTTTAACTATCAAATTTCTGTTTTGTACTGCATTAATAAGTTTATCAGCTTCTAATTTTATGTTTGAAACATTATTTTCATTAATGATTATACATAAATTTTTAACAGAATTACTTATTTCAAGTCCAGCATTTTTAGCTTCTGGAAAATCTTCTATAGGAGTATTATTTAATGTATCTATGCAGCGGTTCAATATTGTTTTAATACTTAAATCTTTTACCTCACTAACTTTAAGCTGTAGTTGATCAATTAATATTTGTCTTGAAAAAGATTCTCTTCTTTGTTTATGTAATCCTGTTGTTTTTGTTGCGTCGTTAGCTAATACACTCATTAATTGTAATACTATAAAGATAGCAAGTAAAACAAGTTGGATAATTAATGGCCATTTTATGCTTTCAAGTTCAACAAACATGAAAATAATAGCAATAACAAGCTCTGTAATAAAATACAGTCCTGCACGAAGCCACAAACTCCAACTTAATATAGCAGAATTAACGCCTCGTGACAGTAGGGGAGTAGCAAGTAAACAAATATATGCAAAAGTGGTAAACCAATAAGAACACCATGTTATATTGTTATGTACTATATCTCCAAAAAAGAATATCACATTGAATATTATAAGAAATATTAGTGCGATAACTATTTTTATAAATGAATTTCTCATAATTTTTATTTTCATAGATTATTTATAATTTCGTCTACTTTTTTGTCATATTTCTCTTGACTTATTAGTCCAGCATCAAGCAGCTTTTTCAGTTTACTTAATACTTCCATCGGGTCAGATTTAGAAGGTTCTTTTTCATTTACTGTAGTTGTATTTTCTGTTTTAGGTTCTACAGGCTGTTGTGGTTGTGTAGCAAAAGCACTAGTAGTCATTGCTGCAAAAGTATTACCTGCTGCCATACCCATTCCAAGACCTGCACCTACGCCTGCAATACCACCACCTCCTGGGTTTACTGCAACATCTTTAAGTAACTCCTGTTGAACAGCTTGATTATATCTTGCATCAACAACATTTGCTGCAGCGATACGTCTATCAACATATTTTTTGCGTTCTTCTGTTTCATCAATTGATAGATTGTAAAAAGAAAAATTAACTAATTCAAGTCCATATTCATTAAAAAGTTTATTAAATGGAGGTAGTAATTCTTTTGCTATGCTTTTTAGTTGGCTCGAAATAGCATTGATAGAGCGTTTTTTGGAAATATCTTCAAGAGTTTTACCTACTACCTCGCTGATTTCCTGAGAAATTTGAGCTTGAAAGAGTACACTTAAATCTTTTGCAGTATAACTTGTTTTGTCACCCATTAATCTCATAAACGTTTGGATACTTGCATTATCATCTTCACGTATATTAAATCTAATACGAAACTCACCAGCTCCGCGAATCAATGTTGGTACTCCAATATCACCATTTCCTAAGAAAAAGTCTTGTATTTCTATAGCTGTAGATGTCCCCCAATTTACATTCTGTTCAGATGTGCTAACATGGTATACTTGACATGTAAATGTACTTATACCTCCTGTAAGCATATTTCTGATTCTACTGAGCACAGCATAATTTTCTGTTTTTACTTCATGTCTTCCTGGAGGTAATGTTCCATATATCTCTCCATTTTTGACAAAAATTACCTGTTCATTTGGAGCTACAGTAATTACAGAGTTTGTATTAAAATCTTCACGTGGGTCAAGATAAATAAGAGTATCAGAATCATGTTTACGTTGTATTGACTCCATTATATTTTTGCTACCACCAGCAAAATTCTTTTCATTTTCGTTTCTATGAAAAAGTCCCATAATAATAAATTTTAGATAATATTAAAATTAATAATATGTAGTTTATATATAGCTATTAGTATAAATGCCTACTAATGCAAAAATAAGTATTTTGTTAGTATTTATAAATATATTAATTTATTTTTCTTTCTTTAGTTTTAGTTGCCATTTCCATGCTGATAAAAGTACATCACATAGTGGAGTTTCAGCTTTCCACTTTAATATTTTATTTGCTTTTGTGCAATCTCCCCATATCTTTTCAATATCTCCACTACGTCTTTCTCCGTATTTCCAGTTGAGTTTTACACCTGTTGCAGCTTCAAATCCCTTGACAATTTCTAAAGTAGAATTACCTTTTCCTGTACCTATATTAAAATAATCAATACTTGTATTGTTCATGTTATTAAGTACACGTTCCATTGCGGCAACGTGAGCTTTAGCTAAGTCTACAACATATATATAATCTCTTATGCAAGTTCCGTCTGGAGTGTTATAATCGTTACCAAATATTGTAAGTTGTTTTCTAATACCAATTGCAGTTTGAGTAACAAACGGTATTAAATTATTTGGTACTCCTGTTGGTAACTCTCCTATTAATGCTGATGGGTGTGCACCTATAGGGTTGAAGTATCTCAATATAATACTTTTTATAGGTTGTCCGCTATTAATAAAATCTAAGATAATTTGCTCATTTATTTCTTTAGTATTACCATAAGGTGAAGTAGCTTTTTGGTGTGGCGCATTTTCAGTTACTGGAAGATTTACTGGGTTAGGTTGTCCATATACTGTACAAGAACTAGAAAATATAATACCTTTTATATTATATTTAGGCATTAGCTCAAGTAAGTTTATAAGTGATAGTATGTTGTTTTTATAATATAATAACGGCTTTTCAACACTTTCACCTACAGCTTTTGAAGCAGCAAAATGTATTATACCTTGTATATTAGGATATTTTTTTAATACTTTTTCTATCTCATTTTTATCTTTAAGGTCTATGTTTTCAAAAAAAGGACGTGTACCAGTTATCTTTTCTATACCGTCTAAGACTTCTATCTTTGAGTTTGATAGATTATCTACTATAACAACTTCATATCCTACATTTTGAAGCTCAACCGTTGTATGTGATCCTATAAATCCAGTTCCACCAGTTACTAATATTGTCTGTTTCATAAATTTAATTTAGTAATATTTATTTTTCAAGTAATTTATTGATATAGTTTTTATATATTATTTTAAATATAACATAATACTAATATTTGCAAAAATACATAAAATTTGAATACTAATTATATATCATAAGAGTTTTTTCTTTTTTATATATCCTGTTGCTATAATAGGTAGACAACTAATTATTGATACTATTACAAAAAAATGTCTATAGCCTAAATACTCCTGTAAGAATCCAGTAAAGACTCCTGAAAGCATTAGTGATAGTGCGGCAATAGCTATTCCTATTGAAAATCGGAATGTTGGATTAGTTCCTACTGACAAACTGAATAAGAGATATATGTAAGCTATAATACCATAACCTAACCCGAGTTGTTCTATAATTACAAAAAGGTTTATTACAGGAAATGTTAATGATAACTTATAGCTCAAGTAAATATATAGTAATTTAGGCAATGTTATTGCTAAAACCATTGTCCAAAGCGAATGTGTTATGCCATTTTTTTTTATTTTGTTCATACCTATCAAACTTCCATAAAGCATAGCAAATGCTCCAAGTGTTCCTTGTGATAGTGCTACTTCTTGAGGAGAAAGACCTAAACCTCCGTTACTTCCTGAGTCTATAAAGAAAAGCAGGGCTATACGGAAGAACATTCCTTGTGGGATTAGTAAAAAAATTAATATAAATAGTGTAGGTAAGTTTTTGGATATATTTGATATTATTGATTTTGTTTCATTAATCCATCTACGTGTGATAGTTAAATTAGAAAGTTGTGTAATATTAGAACTTATATTTTTGTTATAATGTGGTAATATAAAGAGATGGTACAAAAAAAATAAAAAAAAGATAATAGAAAAGAATCTAAATAGGTGTACCCATGAATATTTTACATTACGTAATAAAACTTCTAAATTGCCAACATACATTAACCCTATTCCGAATGCAAAAACGACTGATAAAAAGATGAATAGTGTATAACCATTAAATGCTAATGTTATTTTATGTGGTGAGTTGTCTTTATGAAATCGTGATACTGCAATATCATGTACTACTGTCGCTGTTGTTGCTATGAAGAAAATGAATAATGAAAGTGTAAACCACTCTTTATTTTTTATAATTAATGATTCAAAAAGCATTGATATAGACAATATTAATTCCATAGATAGAAGCCAAAATCTTTTTGTCATTAAATTTGTTACTATATTTCCAAGTATAGGTCTTATAATCAATGGTATAAAGAAAAGTGATGTACTAATAGTTATAATACTATTACTTTTGCCCATTCTATTATAAAAAATTAATGATATTATAAAAACAATAATGTATGGTAATCCTCCTACGAAATGTAATGAAGATTTCCAAAATAATTCTTTTTTTTCTAATATTTTTTTTAGCTTTATATTTTGCATCATATAGAATTTATGATTGCTCCTTTGTAATAATGATATAAAATTTCTTTGTAATTATATCCTTTTTCTCCCATAACAGCTGCTCCTATTTGGCAAAGTCCCACACCATGTCCCCATCCTTTTCCTGTGATAGTAAAACTATTAGGTATACCTTTTGAGAGAGAATTTTTTATTATGATAAAGGCAGAACTGTATAAATGTGATTTACTAAGTACACGTCTTATTTCAAGTTCTTTTCCTATAATTATATTGTATTTGCTGCCTATAATCTTTAAACGATATATTCTTCCACTTTTACCTCGAGATAATGGTATAATATCAAGTATATAGCCAAAATCTATATGCAATTTTTCATTTATAAGTTTACTAATTTCTGCTTGAGAATATGTTACAGTCCATTGGTAGAAGTCTTGTGTTTCTTGATCATAGTTATTAAGTATTTGTTTTAGTATTTTCTCATCCTTAGTGTTACAAAATACATCTTCTGTAGTTGTTATCCACTTAGTTGCTATATTTTCGTTGGTTAAATCTGGTATGCTAATATTATTTTTATTATCTGGTAAAGCTACAAGATAAGGTTTACGTATATTTTCCCAACAGTATTGGTATTCCTCCATAACTCCACCACAGCATTTACTATATCGTGTATCACAAATTTTATTATCATAGGTTAGAATTTGTCCTTTTGTTTTTTCTACTGCCTCTATGACATTTTTGTTAAGCACTTTAGTTATTCCTTGGTAACGCTGACAATGATCATCTGAGCATACATCAAATAAGGTATGTTCGTGGCTATTATACCACACACATATTTCGTTTGTAGCATTAGTTTTTGGCTCTTTACTTAGTATATCAAAGTTTTTATCTGTCGTTTTTTTTCTAAATATTCGGTTTTTTATTTGTACTAATAGCCAACTGCGGGATATTACAGCATGAGCTTTTAATAGTTCTAATGATGCTGTTGAACTCATTTCGCTTGATATCACACTTTTCAGATATTCTTCTATATCAATAATATTAATAAATTGAATTTCATGTTTATTAGTTATTAATTTTATTTTACCTAAAAATGTTTGTTTTTCTTTACGCTCCCAGTGAAAGTTAATGCCTATAGTAACGTTCTCAATGGTAAAAGAGCCATTTGGATTTATAGGAGTTAAACAAATTTCTTTATATAATTTGTTATTAAACAAGATTTTTCCTTGTTCTATTATAGCTTCTTGTTCACCGTTATATTTGCTATTATCTATGGTGTAAGTAGAGTTTAATATAAAATGTATTTTAGTGGAGCTTAGAATTCCTACCTCTACAGTTGAAATATTATTATTTATTTTTAACATAATTAGTAGAATTGTATTTATTAAAAGGAATACTATATCCTCCTTATATTATCTATTATTGTTTTCATTGTCCTACTATTAGGAGTTACTTCTAAGACATTAGTTAATAATTTTTCTTCATTTATATTGTCATAATCTTCTTTGCGAGGAAGAATTATAAGACCTGCCATATCTAAGGCGCCCGGACTTATCATAATAGCATCTTTTCCATTTGCAAAGTAACATTTTGGACGATGTTTTATTCGTGGAAATATTATTGTTATGAATTTTTCTTCTTCCTTCCATGCCACAATGTTTAGCATTGGCTCTAAATTATTTTCAAGTAATGGTAATGCATTATATACTATCTTAAATAACTTGTAGTCATATTCGTTATTACTACTCTGTATTACAATATTTGGAAATGGATACTTAGATAGTGTAAGTATTTTTTCATTATTATGAAAATCTTTTATTATTTTTGAGTTTTCATACAATCGATTCCAATTTATTTGTATTGGTAATAGACCTGTTAGTCCAGCTTGAAAATGTAGATGATCTGGAGCACTTGCCCCACATAGTCCACCATTGTAAAACACTACAATATTGTTATACTGTACTAATAGTTTGTGTATTGTAGGATAACTCTCTAAAATACTTTGAGCTTTGTGTTGAATATTTGGTATTGTAAAGTGAATGGGTAAAATAGGGAACGGATTAACTAATATTTCATAATCAGTGGTAAATGGCTTACTTATTTGTTCTTTGGGTCTATTCTTCTTACATAAGAAACATGGACGCTTTTCTATACTTGTTTTATCAATTTTAGCAGTAGAACTTATTATTCTAGCGGGATTGAATTGTACTTTTAAATCGCCAATATCTTTAGTCTCTACATTATCCAAATCTTTATAATTATTCTTAGCGTTATCCCATATAGATAATTGTGCAGAGAAAAATTCGAATAATTCAGAATCAATTCTGTTTGTCATCGTTTATTTGTTTATAGCTTTGCGAGCTATTAGTTCAATAGTTCTTATACGATCTTTATATATATTATTTTTGTTTATCTTATCCACACTAAGGGCTGCATCGCTATTTCCATTCCATCTTCTACATAAATAAAGCTCATCATATATACGTCCTATCTTATATTCCCTACATATAGCCAATCCAATTGCATAATCTTCTCCATAACTTGTATTTGGGAATTGTATATTTCGTGCTATTGGTGTGTAGAAAGCACGCGGAGCACCTAAACCATTTATTCTTAACGCATTATTAGGACCATTTTTATCGGTCCACTCGTTATGTGTTATTAAACCTGGTGAAAGTGTTTCTAAATTGAAATTGCACATACGATAAGAGCCAATTATCATAGCTGCATGCTGTTCATAAAAAGAGTCTATTATTTTCTGAAGAGTAGATGTGGAGGAGTAAAGGTCATCGCTATCAAGTTGTACTGCAAATTTTCCACACTCGTTATTATTTATAGCATAGTTCCAACAGCCTCCAATACCAAGATTATTTTCTTTTGGGATTAGATGTTTTATTTTATTATGTTTTTTGCTTAATTCAACTAATTTTTCTGTAGTTCTATCTGTTGAATGATTATCGACTACTATAATATTAAAACTGAAAGTAGTCTTCTGCTCTAAGGCGGAAATTACAGCTTGCTCTATAGTTTTTTCACGATTAAATACTGGTATTATAACAGATGCTTCAACTTCAAAATTATTATTTTTATTTAAATCAAGACAAGTATGATTATTGTTAGTTATTATAGCTCCAATGTTTTTAAGATGAGATGTAACAATCTCTTCCATTTCTATTTGCACATCTCGGTTTTGAGGATTTACATAATCAAATTGTTTTTCACCACTTAATCTTAAATCATATTCTATATCTATATATAGAGGTTCATTTATATGGAATATATTTCCTTTTCTACTTAGGTATAAACGTAAATCATACCATCCTGCATATTTATAATTGGTTGCGATAGCCTCTTTTAAATATGATTTTAGATGTCTATTATTAATTATAACTAATGAGCCAAAATCAAAATCATCTCGTAGGCTTCCTTCTTGATAATCTGTTACTGGATGGTAACTTATATTACCATTTTTATCTGTAAACTTATCTGAATAAACTATAGCAGAATCAGTTGATTTAATAATATAATATAATCTATTAATAGCTTGATAATTAAAAGATAAGATCCTATTATTTAAACATAGTATTGAATAATTATTTTCTATAGTTTTTGCAATATTTTTTATTGTTTTTGTAGAAAATAAATAATCAATAGTTATGATATTAACATCATTAGGTATGTCGTCATTTATTGTAAATTTATTAGAAACAAGTAAATGTACTTTGTCTATATAGCTATTATTTAATAATTGAGCAATAAGTTTTTTATTACAGCCTTGTGAAGTGTATGGTACGTAGCAATCTATCATATTTTATGCTTCGTTTTTTATATTTCCAAATGGTGTAGCTGTACGTGGTTCTTGTTTTGGCATTTCTATTCTTCCATATTCCTGCTCATATTTTAGAATATTTTCTTGAAGAATGTCTAAAAGATTTTTTGCATGTGCTGGGGCAACAATTACTCTACTTGCAACTTGTGCCTTTTCTAAACCAGGTAGCATTGAAATAAAATCAAAAACAAACTCTGTTGCTGAATGTGATATTACTTGAATATTAGAGTATACTCCTTTAGCTTCTACTGGGCTAATATCTATTTGTAGACCATCTTGATACTGTTGATTGTAATCTTTCATTTTTCTTTATTTGTATTATTTATTGCAAAATTAGTATATTTAATTTGTTATAATAAATTTTTAGATATATATTGACGCTTTTCTGATAATAATATTTTAATTTAAATATTATATATAAAGTTGATAACTATAGAATTACTTGTTGCATGATATTTAGCGTATGCAATATCTAATTTTATTTGTTCAAGGTTAAAGCCTGCACCTACACTAAATCCTGCACCATGTGAACTTTCAGTATCACCACGTCCTAATTTCATTTCATTGGCTTTACGAAAATTATATCCAGCACCTACCCAAATACTTTTAGAAAGTATAAGTTCACTACCTAAGGTGATATGGTTTATAAATTTATAGTTAAAATGTGTTAGGTCAGAGACTGTTAATGAAAGTTGTAATGGAAGCCCCTCTAATTGTTTGGTTATACCTAATTGCATATCAATAGGCATTTTTCCAAATATGCTATGGTATGCTTTAATCTCTCCACCTAAATTTTTAGCAACTGCTGATATAGAAATACGTTTTTCAGGATTATAATAATTTATACCAATATCTACGCCTATTGCTATACTATTATACGAATCTATATACGATGTAATAAACTTTGTTGTTATACCGCCAACAATATTTTCATAAAGTTTGTATGCTAGTATGCCTTGTATAGCAATATCTTTTGCTCTGAAAATTCCAAGATTATTATTATGATGATCTGTTCGTTTTAGTTTTCCATAGTCCATATACTGTATACCACCTCCTATAGATATTTTTTTTTCTATAGACTTATATGCAGAGATACCCATAAAATTGCATCCCTGCATATAATTCATATAATTAAGTCCTATGTAAAAATTATTATTAGTAACTGCTAATGCTGGATTAGCAAACATAAGTGTTTGATCATCTTCTATTGTTGAAATATTTTCACCACCTAATGCTGCAACTTTAGCACTTATTGGTAATTTAAGAAAATTATATTGATATTGAGCCTCTTGAGCCATTAAAGGTGGTACTAAAATATGATAAAAAATAAAATATAACAATAAATATTTTATTTTTGAAATATGGTTGATAAACACTGTATATAAGTAATTTGTTTTCATGCATTAATCTTAAAAATATCAACAAAGATACACTTTTTCCCAAATATCTTATTACTTTTGTATATAAAATATTTAATCTTGTATTGGAAATAAAGAAAACACAGCAAGCAGATCTAGATAGTAGACGTTGGATTGGTTTTACTATTGGAATTATAGTTGCAATATCTATTTTTTATGTTGCAATGGAATTTTCTTCTTCATCTATTGATGATAATAATGATAAAATTAATATAAAAAAAGATTTAATACTAAAGGAAGATATGATACCAGCAATAGACCAACAAGATATTGCAAAAGATTTAAATAAGGATAAACCTACTACAAACGATAGATTACGAGTAAAAAGAAGTGATTCTCCAAATAAAGTTACACCACATGATGTAGGATCGTTAAAAACAAATGATCCACGTACAGCAGCACCAAGAATGACAGATATTCCAATAATAGTAAATAGTAAATCAGATATACCTAATTTTACAAAAGCTGTAGATGATATTGCTAAAAAGGAATTGAATAAGTTTACAGATGATAAATCTGACAAAAAAATAGAGCGTATAGATGATAAAATTCATAAAAAACTTTTAGCTCAAGCACCAACTCCACCAGGAGGATGGAGTGATTTTATGGTTTGGTTAACTAAAAATATAAAATATCCAAAATCTGCTAAAGAAAATCTTAAAACTTGTAGTTTGATAGTTACGTTTATTATAAATATTGATGGCTCTGTTGAAAATATAAGAATAAAAACCCCAAAAAATTTTGAATTTGATAGTGAAATTCTTAAAGTGGTTAGAAAAATGGGAAGATGGAAATCTGGAAAAGACAAGAATCAGCCATGTAAATCCATAATTGATATACCAATAGAATTTCAGCTGTAGATATTTTATATAAAAAAATAATATTATTAGTATAAACTTTTAAATCTATTTAGATATGCACACAGCAGATTATTTTTTGAAAAAGGTTAATAGATATATAAATAAAATTTCGTACACACGTAAACCTCAAAGTCTTTATATACCTATAAAATATGTATTAAATATTGGAGGTAAACGTATTCGCCCTATACTTATGCTCCTTAGTTATAATCTTTATAAAGATGATGCTGAAAAAATTATGTCTACTGCTTGTGCAATAGAAACATATCATAACTATACTTTACTGCATGACGACTTGATGGATGAAGCACCTATAAGACGTGGTAAACCAACGGTTCATACTAAATGGAATGCTAATCAAGCCATTCTTTCTGGAGACTCTATGCTTGTTTTGGCTTATAAGTTTTTAATCAATTGTAGCCAAAAACATCTATCTAAATGTTTAAATTTATTTACTGATACAGCTCTAGAAATAGGCGAAGGACAGCAATATGACATGGAATTTGAAAATCGTACAGATGTTACAGTAGACGAATATATAAATATGATTCGCTTAAAAACTAGTGTTCTTCTTGCATGTGCAATGAAAATAGGAGCAATATTAGCTAATGCAACAGACGAAGATGCTGAAAACTTATATAAGTTTGGAGAACAAATAGGTATAGCTTTTCAGCTACAAGATGATTATTTAGATGTATATGGGGATCCAAAGGTTTTTGGAAAAAAGATAGGTGGAGATATTATATCTAATAAAAAAACATATATGCTTATTACTGCTTTTGAAAAAGCTAATAGTAATCAACTTGCAGAACTTAATAAATGGATAAATAAAAAAAAATTTAATCATGCTGAGAAGATAGCTGTAATAAGGAGTATATATGACGAAATAGGCGTAAATGAATTTGCAAAATATATGATAGACTACTACTATAAAGAGGGTCAAAAATATCTTGCAAAGGTAAATGTTCCTATAAATAGAAAACTTCCATTAGAAACATATATTGAAGAAATGATGAAGCGACAGAAATAAAATAATTAATTTATAAAATAAAAGCATATTCACTTAAAGATAACCCAAGTAATTCTTCATTATAATAAATCTTAAATTTAGCATTCTAAAGTATTTTTATAAGATAAGTTACATTTATTTTTGTACCTTTACCGCTAAAAATAGGCTGTAAAACTGTTTAAAATGAAAATAAACGGCATTATAAGGCTTTTTACTCAGTTTTATGTTAGCAAGTTAATAAGAGTATGTGAAATAATAAATAATATAATAAATAATAATGGATGAAAGTCAGACAATTGATCAAGACCGTATTTTAAGAATTAATATAGAAGAAGAGATGAAAAGCTCCTATATTGACTATTCTATGTCAGTTATAGTAGCCCGTGCTCTTCCTGATGTTCGTGATGGTTTTAAACCTGTTCATCGCCGCATTTTATTTGGTATGAGAGGTATAGGAAACTTTAGCAATCAGCCATATAAAAAGTGTGCTCGTGTTGTAGGTGAAGTTTTAGGAAAATATCATCCACATGGTGATTCTTCTGTTTATGGTGCTTTAGTTCGTATGGGGCAAGAGTGGAACATGCGTTACAAACTTGTAGATGGACAAGGTAACTTTGGCTCTGTTGATGGAGATTCTCCTGCAGCCATGCGTTATACAGAATGTAGACTCTCTAAGATGGGAGAACATATTATGGACGATATTGACAAGGATACAATTGATATGGTCAATAACTTTGATGACACCCTCAAAGAGCCTTCTGTAATGCCTACACGAATACCTAATCTTTTAGTAAATGGAGGTAATGGTATTGCTGTTGGTATGGCTACAAATATGCCTACACATAATTTAAATGAGGTTATTGATGGTTGTTGTGCTTATATTGATAATCCTGAAATAACTGTTGATGAGTTAATGCACTATATCCCAGCTCCAGACTTTCCAACAGGTGCTTATATATATGGTCTTCAGGGTGTAAAAGATGCTTATGAAACAGGGCGTGGTCGTGTTGTTATGAGAGCAAAGGCAGAAATAGAGAGTTCTGATACTCATGACAAAATAATTATTACAGAAATACCTTATGGTGTAAATAAACAACAACTTATAGAATATATTGCAGAATTAGTAAAAGAAGGTAGACTTGAAGGCATTTCTAACGTTAATGATGAAACAGGACGACAAGGGATGCGTATAGTTGTGGATATTAAAAGGGATGCTAATCCTAATATTATTCTAAATAAACTCTTTAAGATGACTGCTTTACAAAGCTCATTTTCAGTTAATAATATTGCTTTAGTGAAAGGTAGACCAAAACTATTGAATTTAAAAGACTGTATAAAATACTTTGTAGAACATAGACACGAGGTGACTATAAGGAGAACTAAATTCGAATTAGCTAAAAATAAAGAACGTGCTCATATACTTAAAGGATTAATAATAGCCTGTGATAATATAGATGAGGTTGTTAAAATTATACGAGCAAGTAAAACTCCTGCTGAAGCACAGTTAAATTTAGAAAAACATTTCAAACTTGATGACTTACAATCTAAAGCAATTGTAGATATGCGTCTTTCACAGTTAACAGGGTTACGAATAGACCAATTACATACTGAATACGAAGACGTTATGAGGATAATTGATGACCTACAAGAAATTCT
The DNA here is from genome assembly GCA_946998295.1 of uncultured Prevotella sp. Lineage (GTDB taxonomy): Bacteria > Bacteroidota > Bacteroidia > Bacteroidales > Bacteroidaceae > Prevotella. The sequence goes on along the minus strand of CAMPYS010000008.1, from coordinate 45,156 downwards.
CAATAATCCAGAAAAATGTAAGGAGGTAATGAAGAATGATATAAAAGAAGTAAAAGAAAAATATGGTGATGAGCGACGCACAAAAATAATACCTGATGAACACGAATTTAATGCTGAAGACTTTTATCCAAATGATCCAGTTGTAATAACAATAAGTCATCTTGGATATATAAAACGTACACCTCTAACAGATTTTAAAGAACAAGCAAGAGGAGGAGTAGGATCTAAGGGCGCTCGTACACGTGATAAAGATTTTACAGAATTTATTTATCCAGCAACAATGCATCAAACTATGTTGTTCTTTACAAAGAAAGGACGTTGTTATTGGATGAAGTGTTATGATATCCCAGAAGGAGAAAAAACATCAAAAGGTAGAGCTATTCAAAATATGTTACCTCTTGATCCTGATGATAGCGTTAATGCTTTTCTCAGAATAAAAGGAGTACATGATGAAGAATTTATAAATACCCACTATGTAGTGTTTGTAACTAAAAATGGATTAATAAAGAAAACATCTTTACAGGCATATTCTAAACCGCGTACAAATGGAGTTATTGCAATTAATATAAACAAAGGAGATGAGGTTGTTGATGTACGTTTAACTAATGGTAATAACGAACTGATAATAGCCAATAAAAATGGACGTGCTTGTAGATTTCATGAGAATGTTGTTCGTACTATGGGACGCGTTTCCACAGGAGTGAAAGCGATGACACTTGATGATGATAATGAGGATAGTGTTATAGGAATGATAGTAGTTAATGATCCACAAACAGAAACGGTAATGGTTGTCTCAGACGAAGGATATGGTAAACGTTCTTTAATAAAAGACTATAGACTGACAAATCGTGGTGGTAAAGGTGTTAAAACAATTCAAATTACAGAAAAGACAGGTAAACTTGTTGCTATAAAGAACGTTACAGATGAAAATGATTTAATGATAATAAATCAGAGCGGTATAGTAATAAGGCTTGCTGTTTCAGAATGCCGTATTATGGGTCGTGCTACACAAGGAGTTAGGCTTATAAATCTTTCAAAGAAAAATGATATTATAGCCTCTGTTTGTAAGGTTACGGCTGCAAACCTTGAAACTACAGAAGTTGATAAAATAGAAAAACAATAGAAATATTTTATAAATAATTTAATATAACTAATTATGAAAAAGTTAATAATGGCAGTATTGATAGTACTAAGTACATCTGCTGCATTTGCAGGTGATAGTTCACCTTTGAAAGCTATCTTAAAAGCTACTAACTATGCTGAAGCTTCACAACTTTTACAATCTACTTTAGATCAACTTAAAGATAATGCAGAGAAAGCTAAAGCATATCATAAATTATATGAGTTAGCTTTGAAAAAAGTTACTTATGAACAAGGGATACAACTTGAAAATGAAGCTCAAAAGCAACTTGGAAATCAACCTTCAAGAAAAGTTGACGAAAAAGGTCTATACGAAGCAATTGGACAATTATTTGATGCAGGATTAGAAACAATAAAATATGATAATATGCCTAATGCAAAAGGTAAGGTAAAAACAAAGTTTACTGATATAATAGAGCCTTTATATAATTTACGGTACCATTTAATAAATGGAGGAATATTTTATCAAACAGCTAAAGATGATGTAAACGCTTATAAATATTTATCACGTTATGTAGATACAGCTGATGATCCTATTTTTGCATCATTTGATAAGTCTAAAGATCAAAACTTAAATGAGATAGCTTATTTTGCTGCATTTTATGCTTTCCAAAATAAAGAGTATAAAAAAGCAGAAAAATATGTGAGCTATGCTCTCAATAATCCTAACAGAGCTAAAGAAGCAAAACAACTATATCTTGCTATCTTAGGTTCACAATTGAAGACACATACAGACTCTATCGCTTATTCTGAAAAACTAAGTGATATGTATGCAAAAGATAATACAAATGAGTCAGTATTCAGCTCGCTTATATCTATTTATTCTTCTTTAGGAATGAAAAATAAAGCAGAAAAATTAATAGATGAAAAACTAACTCAAGATCCTAAATCTTATGTGGCATTGGTAATGAAAGGAAACTTTGAGAGTGTACGTAAAAACTACTCTGTGGCTGCTGACTTAATGAAGAAGGCATTAGAAGTGGCACCAGACGAAAATGCTAAAATAATAGTAAATGCTTCTATTGGTCAATGTCTTTTCTATAAAGCACAAGATAGAATAGCACAAGTTAAAGGTATTTTAAGTAAAGCTGCACGTGAACAATTCGAAGTTGTTTATAAAGAAGCTATGAAATATTTACTTGAAGCTAAGAAATTAGATATTTTGAAGGAGAATAAAACTCTATGGGCATATCCACTTTACGGATGCTATTATTTTGTTAATGGACCAAAGGCTCCTGAAACACAAGCAGCTGCAGCAGATGCAGGTGTTATAGTAGAATAATAGTAAATTATAATTTATATCCCTTCTTATGGTAATATTTATACCATAGGAAGGGATTTGATTAAAATGCGAATGAAAAAATTATTATGTATTTACATTTTGCTATTTAACTCACTAATAATAATAGCACAAAATAATAAAAAAATAGCATACGATTTAAATAATCAGGCAAATAAAATTTTTAATAAAATATATTCAAAAACAGCTAAGGATAGTTTATCTCTATATCGCTCTGTTATAAAGGTCGTAAATTTGTCATTAAAATCTAATGAATACGATCAAAAGCAAAATAATAAAGGAGTGATATTACCAAAATATTACAATGAAAATCGTTTACGTATAAGAAAGCTGTATCCATCACTTATAGATGCAGGCAATTTTCTAACTAAAAATATTTATACAACTCAAGAAGGTATAGAGGCTTATGAATTATACCTATTAATAAGAAAAACACCATTTGTAACTGATATGGATGATGAAAGTGGAATAGCAGCCTATTATCTATCATATCATTATTTGAAAATTCATAATTTTAAATATGCAGACATGTATGCAGATATAGCATTACAATATGATGAAACAGCCTTAGAAGCATCTGAAATAAAGGCAAAATGTATGCAGGGGCAGATGAAGACAGCAGATGATTCTCTAAAATATATAGCTGTTGTATTAAAGCTATATGAAACAGAACCAAATAATGAAAAATATTTATCTTGGATTATCAATTTTTATCAAAACTCAACTAAAAATTTTAATATTGAGAATTTTATAGACTATCAATTAGTAAATAATACTAACTCTATTGTACCATGGATACTTAAAGCTGAAATAGCAACAAAAAATAAGCGATGGGATGAAGCAATAGAAGCATATAAATTTGCCGCAACATTAGATAAAAATAATATTCCAATATCGTATAATATTGGCGTATGCTTAAATATGAAGGGATTATTAATTAGAAAAAATGTATTGAACAACAAAAAAAATTATAAAAATTTAAAAGATACAGATTTTCTATCTATATTTGCTGAGGCGAAAAAATATTTAGAAATAGTTAGACTAAAAGATCCACGCCGTAATAAAGTAGACTGGGTAACACCATTATATACAACGTATACTATTTTAGGTGATACAATACAAGCAAAAGAATTAGAAACATTAATTAATAAATTGGGGAATTAAATTGAAACGGCATATAATAATATATCTAATAGCAATCTTCCCATTGATTGGGTTTGCACAGAAAAGACAGATAGCTAAGGCTAGAGATTTAGTTCAGGCTGGAAAAGATTTAGAAAAAGTAGAAAAGTCTATGCGCGAATTACTAAGTGATTCTAATAATATGTACAATACAAAAGTTTGGATTGTGCTATGTGAATCATTAATGAAACAATATGAGAAGGGTAATGAAAAACTTTATTTAAAGCAAAAATATGATACAATAGAATTTTTCTCATTAGTAAAACGAATGTATCAAACAATGGAAAGATTTGATACTATTGATGCAAAATTATATACTAATAATGCCATAAAACCAAAGTATAGACAGCGACATGCTAGAATTTTAATTTCTATACGCCCAAACCTTTTTAATGGAGCTAATTATTATTTAGTAAAAAAAGATTATTCAACAGCTTTTGATTATTTTAGCTTATTCATACTAAGTGATAAAGCTTCTTTATTTACAGGATATAATTTTGAAAAAAAAGATCCTCTTATGCCACATGCTGCTTATTGGTCAATGTACTGTGGATATAAATTGAGAAATCCTGATAAGATTATGAAATTTTCATCTATAGCAGAAAAAGATACTTCGATGCTTCATTTTGTTAAACAATATGAAGCAGAGGCATATAGTATAAAAAAAGATACTGTTGCTTACATTAATGCTTTGAAAGCAGGATTTGAAGCATTTCCTAATTTTGCTTTCTTTTTTCCACGGTTAGTAGAATATTATTCAAATAACAATCACTATGAAGATGCACTATATGTAGTAAATAGAGCATTAGAGGCAGACTCTACAAGCTTATTATTTAGATTTACTAAGAGTACTGTATTATTAAATCTTGGACAATATGATGAATGTATTGATATATGCAAAAAAATTATAGCAGAACATAAAAATTTTTCAGCAGCATACTATAATATAGGTCTATCTTATTTTGATGAAGCAATTGAACTAAGTAAAAAGAAACCAAGTAAGTCAAATTTTTCAAATCTACAAGAATTGTACAAAAAAGCTCTTCCATTTTTAGAAAAATATAAATATTTAAGTCCTGATAGCAAAGATAAATGGTTAATCCCATTGTATACAATTTATCTCAATCTTAACATGGGAAAAGAATTTGATGAAATAGAAAAAATAAAAAATGAATATAGAGACAATAGTTAATAAACTTGGAATACATTTATCTGCAATGCAGAAAAATGTAATAAATGCTGTATTACAGACAAAAAATGACTTAACAGTACTATCCCCAACAGGAACAGGAAAAACCTATGCTTACTTAATACCATTAATGGCTAAACTTAATCCTGATAATATAAATGTACAAGCTGTAGTAATAGTACCAGGACGAGAACTTGCACTGCAGACAGCTGAAGTTGTGAAAAATATGAAATGTGGAATAAAAGCAATGGCGTTATATGGTGGACGCCCAACAATGGAAGAACATACTTTTATGCGCAAAGAAAAACCACAAATAATATTTGCAACTCCTGGGAGGATAAATGACCATCTTGAAAAATCTAATATACAGGCTATAACTGTCGAATGGCTAGTAATAGATGAATTCGATAAATGTTTACAACTTGGATTTCAACAAGAGATGATAGATATCATTAATAAATTGACAAATATAAAACGTCGTATATTACTATCTGCAACTGATATGGACGAAATTCCCAAATTTATAAGTATTACACGCAATATATACATAAATTTTTTGGATAATAAAAATAAAGTATCTGACAGAGTAAATTTATATAAAATCAATAGTCCGAATATTGACAAATTAAATACATTATATAAAATATTGTGTCGCATAGGCGATAAAAGCACTATAGTTTTTCTAAATCACAGGGAATCAGTTATGCGAACAACTGATTACCTAGAAAAAAAAGGATTTATTATATCAGCATTTCACGGTGGGTTAACACAACGAGAACGTGAGGCAGCATTATATTTATTTTCAAATGGATCTACAAATATAATGATAAGTACAAATCTTGCAGCGAGAGGTCTTGATATTCCTAATATTGATAATATAATACATTACCATTTGCCAGAGACAGAAGAAGATTATATACATAGAATAGGACGTACTGCAAGATGGAATAAAACAGGAAAATCTTATTTCATATTGAATAAAAATGAGACCATTCCAATATTTGTAAAAGAAAAAGTAAGTAATTTTGACATACCAATTACAGAACAGAAACCAATTACTCCACGAATGGCAACAATTTATATAGGTAAAGGCAAAAAAGATAAAATTTCAAAATGTGATGTTGTTGGTTTTTTATGTAAAAAAGCTAATTTAGATATAACAGAAATTGGAAAAATTGATATAATGTCTCGCTTCACATACGTAGCTATTCCTATAAATAAAATTTCTTTAATTATAAAACTAACTAAAGGAGAAAAAATAAAGGGCATTAATACAGTGATAGAGGAAATAAAACCTATAAAGTAACATAAAATGTATTTATTGCACAAATAACTTAATTTTTGATAATCTATAGTATATAAACATATATTGAAAAAGATATTCAAATATTTGTCTAATCAAAATATAATTAATAACTTCGCAAACGAGAATAAAATATTACTCTTAGTAAAAATTAAATAAATATAATAAACTATATATAAGTTCAACTTAAATAAAAAATAATGACATCATGAAGAAGTACAATTTTGGTGCTGGTCCATGTATACTTCCACGCGAAGTAATTGAAAAAACAGCAAGTGCTATTTTAGATTTTAATGGTATAGGACTTTCTGTAGCTGAAATAAGTCATAGATCTAAAGACTTCCAATCAGTTATGGACGAAGCAAGAGCATTAGTAAAAGAAGTGTTAAATGTGCCAGAAGGCTATACTGTACTTTTCTTAGGTGGTGGTGCATCACTTGAGTTCTGTATGATACCTTTTAACTTCCTTGTTAAAAAAGCAGGATATTTAAATACTGGTGTTTGGGCAAAGAAAGCAATGAAAGAGGCAAAACTCTTTGGAGAAGTTGTTGAAGTTGCATCATCTGCAAAAGATAACTACACTTATATTCCTAAGGATTTTGACGTTCCAACAGATCTTGACTACCTTCACGTAACAACTAACAATACTATATATGGAACAGAATTACATAAAGATTTAGATGTACCTGTTCGTATGATAGGTGATATGTCGTCTGATATATTTAGCCGTACAGTTGATGTATCTAAATATGACTGTATCTATGGTGGTGCACAGAAAAACCTTTCTATGGCAGGTGTCACATTTGTTATAGTTAAAGATGATGTACTAGGACATGTAAACCGTGAAATACCAACTATGTTAGACTATCGTACACATGTTAAAAAAGGTTCTATGTTCAATACACCTCCTGTTGTTCCAATTTATACAGCCTTGGAAAATCTACATTGGATCAAAGCAAATGGTGGTGTTGAAGCTATGGGTAGACGTGCAAAAGAACGTGCAGATATCTTATATGCAGAAATTGATCGAAACAAACTATTCCGTGGAACTGTTAAATGTGAAGAAGATCGTTCTTACATGAATATTTGCTTTGTTCTTAATGATGAATATGCCGACCTACAAGACGAATTCTTCAAATTTGCTACAGACAGAGGAATGGTTGGTATTAAAGGACACCGTGATGTAGGTGGATTCCGTGCAAGCTGCTATAACGCTATGACTGTCGAAGGGGTTAAAGCTCTTGTAGAAACAATGAAAGAATTTGAAGCAAAACATTAATTATTAAAAAACAATAAATGCATGGATAAAGATATTTAAACCTTATCCATGTATTTTTCATAAAAACTTATTACTATGAAAGTATTAATCGCAACAGAAAAGCCATTTGCAGCCGCTGCTGTTAATGGTATCAGAAAAGAAATTGAAGCTGCTGGACACAAACTATCACTTTTAGAAAAATATACAGATAAAACACAATTAATAGATGCTGTAAAAAATGCAGATGCTTTAATTATACGTTCTGATAAAGCAACATCTGAAGTTTTTGATGCTGCTAAAAATCTAAAAATAATAGTACGTGCAGGTGCAGGATATGACAATATTGATCTTGCTGCAGCTACAGCACACAATGTCGTTGCTGAAAACACACCAGGTCAAAATTCAAATGCAGTCGCAGAACTTGTATTTGGATTATTAGTTTACACAGTTCGTAATTTCTATAATGGTAAAAGCGGTACAGAATTAAGAGGTAAGAAATTAGGTATTTTAGCATTTGGAAATGTAGGACGTAATGTAGCACGTGTAGCTAAAGGATTTGGTATGGAAGTGTATGCTTATGATGCTTTCTGCCCAAAAGATATCATAGAAGCTGCTGGTGTTAAGGCTGTTGATAGCCAAACTGCATTATTTGAACAATGCGATATAGTATCTTTACACATACCTGCTACAGCTGAAACTATCAATAGTATTAATTATGCATTAGTTAATAAAATGCCTAAAGGCAGCATAGTAATAAATACAGCTCGTAAAGAAGTTATTAATGAAGCTGAGTTACTCAGATTAATGGCAGATAGGGAAGATATTAAATATATCACAGATATTAAACCTGATGCTGATGCTGAATTTGCTAAATTTGTAGGTCGTTACTTCTCTACACCTAAAAAGATGGGCGCACAAACAGCAGAAGCTAATATAAATGCAGGTATAGCAGCTGCTAAACAAATTAATGCATTCTTTGCTACTGGTGAAAAGAAATTCCAAGTAAATAAATAAATTTAAACTAACAGCAGATTATGAGAATCTATCATTCTATATAATAGCTTCGATTAATCTGCATTTTTATAGTATATTATGGCAAGAGTAAAACCATTTAGAGGACTACGTCCTCCAAAGCAATATGTAGAAGAAGTTGAAAGTCGTCCTTATGATGTATTAAATTCAGAAGAAGCGCGTGAAGAGGCAAAGGGAAATGAAAAAAGTTTATATCATATAATTAAACCAGAAATAGATTTTCCTGAAGGCACTAGTGAATATGATCCACGCGTCTACAAAAAAGCTGCAGAAAACTTTAAAAAATTTCAAGATAAAGGCTGGCTTGTTCAAGACGATAAAGAGCAATATTATATTTACGCTCAAACAATGAATGGTAAAACACAATATGGAATAGTTGTTGGAGCAGCATGTCAAGACTATGTTGATGGTGTGATCAAAAAGCACGAACTTACTCGTAGAGATAAAGAAGAGGATAGAATGAAACATGTTCGTGTAAACGATGCTAATATAGAACCTGTATTTTTTGCATATCCTGATAATGCAACTCTAAAGGAAATAACAACTAAATATGCAAAAACAACTCCTGAATACGATTTTATAGCTCCTATAGATGGATTCCGTCATCAACTTTGGATTGTTTCTGATGATAAAGATATAAAAACTATAACAGAAGAATTTGCAAAAATGCCAAGTCTTTATATCGCTGATGGACATCACCGCTCAGCTGCAGCTGGTCTTGTTGGTGGAGAAAAAGCTAAAGCAAATCCAAATCATACAGGAAAAGAAGAGTATAACTACTTTATGGCAGTATGTTTCCCAGCATCAGAGTTGACAATCCTTGACTATAACCGTGTAGTTAAAGATCTAAATGGTATGACAGCAGAACAATTTATAGAGGCCTTAAAGAAAAACTTTATTGTAGAAAAAAAAGGTAAAGAAATTTATAAGCCAGCTGCTTTACATGAATTCTCACTATACCTAGAGGGAGAATGGTATGCTCTTACTGCAAAGAAGGGAACTTACGACGATTCAGATCCTATAGGAGTTCTTGATGTTGATATTTCAAGCCGTTTAATACTTGACGAATTATTGGGTATTAAAGATCTTCGTTCTAGTGATCGTATAGATTTCGTTGGTGGTCTTCGTGGATTAGAAGAATTGAAAAGACGTGTTGACAGTGGAGAAATGAAAATGGCTTTAGCACTTCATCCTGTAACGATGAAACAAATAATGGATATTGCTGATAGTGGTAAGATCATGCCACCAAAGGCAACATGGTTTGAACCAAAATTACGTTCAGGACTTATAATTCACAAGTTATCTTAATTAAAATTTATTATAGTTGATAGATACTTATAATACTATAAGCAATAAATCAATAGGCGAGGGATTTTATTCGGAAAAGCGAAGTAAATTCCTCGCTTTTACACATCATGTTGAAAATGCAGAGCAGGCAATTGAAATCGTAAAACAGTATAAGAAAAAATACTATGGTGCACGCCATTGCTGTTATGCATATCGCATAGGATATAAAGGGGAAGAGTTCCGTGTAAATGATGATGGTGAGCCTTCGTCTACAGCAGGAAAGCCTATTTTAGGTCAATTACTTAGCAATAATTTAACTTTTACACTTATATGTGTAATTAGGTATTTTGGTGGTGTTAAATTAGGAACAAGCAGACTAATAGTTGCTTATAAACAAGCTGCTATTTATGGGATAAAAAACTCTATAATAGAGAAAAAATATATTGAACGTATAATAACATATAGATTTTCCTTCTATATGCTAAATTCTGTAATGAAAATAGTAAAAGAATTTAAGCCAAAAATTATAAATCAAACTTTTGATAATGAGTGCTCAATTACTTTATCAATACGTATCTCATTGGCTGCCCAATTAGAAAGTTGTTTAAATAAGTTAACTTTCAATAAATAGTGATACAAAAACATCTATAATATAAAATTATATAATATATTATTAAAGTAACACTTTACCCTTGTAAATTATATGCTAAATCTATAAAAAATATCTATCTATTAAGTATGTTTCTATTTGTAGCTAAAAAATTATATTTTTACTTGCTATTATATTACATATTTTTTATCTTTGCAGCAATTAGATTGCATTTAGCAAAAAATATAGAAATGAATTTTACTGTCAGATATAAATTTTTATCTTTTATACAAGTATTTAGTATTAATTATATTATTCCTAATAGTAATATTTATTTCTAATAAATTAACAATATAACTAACGTTTATACTATAATATATAATGTTTGAAAATTTAAGTGATCGTCTTGAACGTTCTTTTAAAATTTTAAAAGGTGAAGGAAAAATAACCGAAATAAATGTTGCTGAAACATTAAAGGATGTTCGTAGAGCATTATTAGATGCCGATGTAAATTATAAAGTAGCTAAATCATTTACCGATACTGTAAAGAAAAAAGCTTTAGGAATGAATGTATTAACATCTATAAAGCCAGGACAGTTAATGGTAAAGATTGTTCATGATGAACTTGCAGAGTTAATGGGGGGAACATCTGTAGGACTAAACCTTGAACATCGTCCAGCTATAATATTAATGAGTGGATTACAAGGTTCTGGAAAGACTACATTTTCGGGAAAATTAGCAAATTTATTAAAAACAAAAGAACACAAAAATCCTTTACTTGTAGCATGTGATGTTTATCGACCTGCAGCTATTGAACAATTAAAAGTTGTTGGAGAAACTATTAAAGTTCCAGTTTATTGCGAATCTGATAATAAAGATGTTAATTCTATAGCATCTAATGCCATAAAAGAGGCAAAATCCAAAGGATATGATGTTGTCATTATAGATACTGCAGGACGTTTAGCTGTTGATGCTGAAATGATGGATGAAATAGAAAGTTTAAAAAACTTTGTTAATCCAGATGAAGTCCTTTTTGTTGTTGATGCAATGACAGGACAGGATGCAGTTAATACTGCTAAAGAATTTAACGAGCGACTTAATTTTGATGGTGTAGTTTTAACAAAACTTGATGGAGACACTCGAGGAGGTGCTGCTTTATCTATTCGTACAGTTGTATCTAAGCCTATTAAATATATTGGAACAGGAGAAAAAATGGAAGCTTTAGATGCTTTCCATCCTGCTCGTATGGCAGATCGTATTTTAGGAATGGGAGATGTTGTGTCCTTAGTAGAGCGTGCACAAGAACAATTTGATGAAGAAGAAGCTAAAAAATTACAACGTAAACTTCAAAAAAATCAATTTGATTTCTCTGATTTCTATAATCAGATACAACAAATAAAAAAAATGGGTAACATAAAAGAATTAGCTTCTATGATACCAGGAGTAGGAAAAGCTATACGAGATGTTGATATAGATGACAACGCTTTTAAATCTATAGAAGCAATAATTTTAAGTATGACACCAATAGAACGAAAAAAACCGCAACTACTAAATACTTCACGTAGGCAACGTATAGCAAAAGGTTCTGGTACTAATATACAAGAAGTAAATAAACTTATTAAACAGTTTGAACAGACACGTAAAATGATGAAAATGGTTTCAGGTTCAAAAATGTCTGGATTAATGAGCAAAATGAATGCTATGTCAAAGTTTAAAGGAGGAATGCCTGATATGTCTAATATGCCTAAAATATAAATAATATAAAACTAAATTTTAATTAGCCTTATGGAATATAAAATTATTGATGGAAAATCTACAGCTTCTGCTATAAAAAAAGAAATTGCAGATGAAGTAAAAAAAATTATAGCAGCTAATGGAAAGCAACCACACTTAGCTGCTGTACTTGTAGGTCATGATGGTGGTAGTGAAACTTATGTTAAAAACAAAGTAATAGCGTGTGAACAATGTGGGTTCAAATCGACATTAATTCGCTATGAAAGTAATGTAACCGAAGAAGAATTATTATCATGTGTCGATAGATTAAACAAAGATGATGATATTGATGGCTATATAATGCAACTTCCTTTACCAAAACATATAGATGAACAAAAAATTATCATGGCAATAGATTACCGTAAAGATGTTGACGGGTTTCATCCAATAAATGTTGGTCGTATGTCAATTGGTCTTCCTTGCTTTATATCTGCAACACCATACGGAATATTAACTTTATTGCGCAGGTACAATATCCCAACTTCTGGAAAACGTTGTGTAATATTAGGACGTAGTAATATTGTAGGTAAGCCCATGGCTTCATTAATGATGCAAAAATGTTATGGGGATGCCACTGTTACAGTTTGTCATTCTCATTCTACAACATTAAAAGAAGAGTGTCGTCAAGCTGATATAATAATAGCAGCGATAGGTATTCCTGGATTTGTTACAGCAGATATGGTTAAGGAAGGAGCTGTTGTTATTGATGTTGGTACAACAAGAGTAAAAGATGACACTCGCAAAAGTGGTTTTCGTCTTTCAGGCGATGTTAACTTCAAAGAGGTTGCACCAAAATGTTCATACATTACACCTGTACCTGGAGGGGTAGGTCCAATGACAATTTGTTCATTGATGAAAAACACATTATCTGCAGGTAAAAAAGAATTTTATAGGTAAAATGACGTACCTACAAAAATTAAACGAAAACATTATGACGGCAGAAGAATTTTATCTACAAGGGAATAAATATAGGCAGGAAGGAGATTTTAAGAGTGCAATGAACTGCTATTTAGAAGCAATAGATATAGATCCAAATTCTCCTGCCACTGAAGCAAAAAATATGTTAGAGAGCATATTTAATTTTTACAATAAAGATGCATATAATCCTTAAAATACAAAAACTATGAGCAAGATTAAAGGAGCTATAGTTGTTAATAATGATCGTTGTAAAGGATGCCAATTATGTATTGTAGCATGTCCTAAAGACGTTATAGCAATAGCTCAAAAAAAAGTAAATGTGCATGGATACCCATACGTAGAACCAGCAAATGCAGAAGCTTGTATAGGCTGTGTAGCATGTGCTACGGTATGTCCAGATGGTTGTATAACTGTTTATCGTAAAAAAGTGGAGGCGTGAGAAATATGGCAGAAAGAGAAATAACATTAATGAAAGGAAACGAAGCCATAGCTCATGCAGCTATTCGCTGTGGTGCTGATGGATATTTTGGTTATCCTATTACACCTCAGAGTGAGGTTATTGAAACATTAGCAGAACTAAAACCTTGGGAAACTACAGGTATGGTAGTACTTCAAGCAGAAAGTGAAACCGCTGCAATAAATATGATATATGGTGGTGCAGGTGCAGGAAAACGGGTATTAACATCTTCATCCTCTCCAGGTATAGCTTTAATGCAAGAATGTATCAGTTACATGGCAGGTGCAGAATTACCAGGAGTTTTTATAAATGTACAACGTGGAGGACCTGGCTTAGGTACTATCCAACCAAGTCAAAGTGATTATTTTCAAGCTACTCGTGGAGGAGGTAATGGAGATTATAATGTTATAGTACTTGCTCCTAACTCTGTCCAGGAAATGGCTGATTTCGTTGATTTAGCATTTAAATTAGCATTTAAATATAGAAATCCTGCCATGATTTTGTCGGATGGTGTTATAGGACAGATGATGGAAAAAGTTGAACTTCCGCCTATAAAACCTCGAAGAACAGAAGAAGAAATACGGAAAGAGTGTCCATGGGCTACAATAGGACGTACACCTAATAGACCTCCAAATATAATAACTTCTTTAGAACTAAAGTCTGAAATTATGGAAGAACGTAATATTCATTTGCAAAATAAGTATAAAACAATTTGTGAAAATGAAGTACGTTATTCAGCTCATAACTGTGATGATGCAGATTATATAATAGTAAGTTTTGGAAGTGCAGCTCGTATAGGTGAAAAAGTTATTGAGCTAGCTTCTGAACAAGGGCTAAAAGTAGGTCTTTTTCGTCCAATTACACTTTGGCCATTTCCGAGCAAAGAAATTGCAGAGCTTGCTAAAAATAAAAAAGGAATATTAGTAAGTGAAATTAATGCAGGTCAAATGGTGTTAGATGTTAGATTAGCTATAAACGGAGCAGTACCTGTAGCTCATTTTGGTCGTTTAGGTGGTATTGTGCCAGAACCAGAAGAAATAGTTAATGCTTTAAAGGAAAAAATAATAAATATAGGAGGATAGGCAATGTCTGTAAATGATATAATTTCACCAGAGAATTTAGTTTATGCCAAGCCAAAACTTATGAACGATACCATAATGCACTATTGTCCAGGTTGTTCTCATGGTGTAGTGCATAAGCTTGTTGCAGAAGTTATTGAAGATATGAAAATGGAGGAAAAGACAATAGGTGTTTGTCCCGTTGGTTGTGCAGTTTTTGCCTATAGATATTTAGACATTGATTGGCAGGAGGCTCCACATGGACGTGCTCCAGCTGTAGCTACAGGTATTAAACGTGTATGGCCAGATCGTCTTGTTTTCACTTATCAAGGAGATGGTGATTTAGCCTGTATAGGTACAGCAGAAACTATTCATGCTCTAAATCGTGGAGAAAATATAACTATTATATTTATTAATAATGCAATTTATGGTATGACAGGAGGTCAAATGGCACCAACTACACTTATTGGTCAAAAGACAGCTACTTGCCCCTATGGTCGTGAGCCAGATATTCATGGATACCCTCTTAATATAACCGATTTAGCAAGCCGTTTAGAAGGAACATGCTTTGTAACACGTCAAAGTGTTGATACAGTTGCCTCTATAAAAAAGGCAAAAAAAGCTATACGAAAAGCATTTGAAGCGAGCATGCTGAAAAAAGGTAGTTCACTTGTTGAAATAGTATCAACATGTAATAGCGGTTGGAAACTTTCTCCACTGAAATCTAATGAATGGATGAGAGAAAATATGTTTCCACATTATGTCAAAGGAGATTTAAAAGATACTACAGAACTTTAAGTTTCACTAATACTTATTTTGTACAATGAAAAAAGAAATTATAATAAGTGGTTTTGGTGGTCAAGGAGTCCTATCAATGGGTAAAATATTAGCTTACTCTGGACTGATGGAAGATAAAGAAGTAACTTGGATGCCAGCTTATGGTCCTGAACAACGAGGTGGTACAGCTAATGTTACAGTTATTGTAAGTGATACACCTGTATCATCTCCGATATTAAGTAAGTATGATGTAGCAATAGTTCTAAACCAGCCTTCGCTTGAAAAGTTTGAACCAAAAGTTAAATCAGGCGGTATATTAATATATGATGGCTTTGGAATTATAAATCCTCCAGCCCGTAAAGATATCAGCATTTATCGTATAGATGCTATGGACAAAGCTGCTGAACTTAAAAATTCTAAAGTTTTTAATATGATAGTCTTAGGAGGATTATTGAAAGTTTGTCCTGTTGTTAGTTTAGATGGACTAAAAAAAGCTTTAGTAAAAACCCTACCAGAACGTCATCATCATTTAATACCATTAAATATGCAGGCTGTTGAAGAAGGTAAAAAAATAATAAGACAAGAGTAATACATATTTTTATTTCTTATATTTTTAATATGGGCTGAAAGGTATTAATTCTTTCAGCCCATATTTGTAAAATATTTTTCATGTCATATTTATTATTCAATATTTACTTTATTTTACCATATTATATATTTTTATACTATATTCTTGTCAATAAATTTGTATGCCTTATTTAAAATTTGTTTCTTTGCAAACAAAAGAAACACGTAAAAATAATTATTTAATTAAATCAAATTAAAATGAAAAAATTAGCGCTATTATTTGCTGCCTCTATGGCAATTTCTGTTTCTGCACAAACAGTTACAGAAAGTAAAACATTTGACAATATTTATATTGGTATAAATGGTGGTGTTGCAACAAAGACAACAGGGCATAAGTGGTTAAGTGATCTTAATCCTAATGCAGGTCTTCGCATAGGGCGTTATTTTACTCCTGTATTTGGGTTAGCCATTGAAAGCAATGCTTATTTTAGTAATAATCCTTATAAATCATTTGGAACAATAGTTCGTGGTATTAATACATCCTTACTTGGTACAATCAACTTTAGTAATTGGTTTGGTGGTTATAAAGGTGAACCACGTATTTTTGAAGTAAGTGGAGTATACGGTCTTGGTTGGGCTCATACATTTACTAATAAGTCAGATGTCAAGACTATTAATGCTGCAACTTCTAAGGTAGGTCTTGATTTTGCTTTCAATTTAGGTAAAAGCAAGGCATGGCAATTTTATATTGAACCATCAATAAATTATGCATTAAATGGTACAGGCTATAATGGCATAGAATATAATATTAATAAGTCTATGGTACAGCTAAATGCAGGTCTAATTTATAAGTTCAAGAACTTTAATGGAACACATAATTTCACATCTGTTGTACCACGTGATCAAGCAGAAATAGATGCCTTAAATGCTCAAATAAATGAACTCCGCAGTCGCCAACCAAAAGTAGTAACAAAAGAAGTTATTAAAGAGGTTCCTGCTGAATCAAAACAATTTACAGTATCTAATCTTGTTTTTGTAACATTTGCTCAAGGTGAATATACACTTACCAATGCTGCAAAGGATGAACTTGACAAGATTAAAGACGGCTCTCATGTACAGATTGTTGGAACAGCTTCACCTGAAGGAAGTGCTTCATTTAATCAACGTCTTTCAGAGAATCGTGCTAAAGTAGTTGCAAATTATTTGTCACAGCATGGTGTCGTTGTTGATAAAGCTATTGGAAAAGGAGTTCAAGGTGTTACATCTAATCGTCTTGCAGTAGTATATATTAAATAGATTTATGTTTAAAATTAATATATTTTGAGTATTATATTATCTCCTTTATGTAGTAATTACATAGAGGAGATTTTTTTATTATATATAATTATATATAAATTGTAAGATATAACACCTGTAAAATTACAAACAAAATTATAATGTTAATATAACACCTAATATCGTTTCCTACTAAAAATTTATTACTTATAACCTACTATTAATATATAAACGTACTTAATCTTTAAATCTTAAAAAACTTTTATTAATTTGTAGAACATAATATAATATGTTATCTTTGCATATATACCATATAAATTAATAAATACATAAATCGTGAAATATCCGAGATTAAAACTTATAAGTATTTTATTTTTCTTAATTCCATTACATTTTTTTGCACAAAACAGTTCAAAGAGAGTTATTTACACCAAAGATGGTAAATATCAAGGCGAAGTATATCACGGTAAACCATTTGGTAGAGGTGAAACATTTTATATTAATGGTGCTCACTATGTTGGAGAATATGACCATGGCAAACGTCAAGGTTATGGTGTATTTACAGAAAAAGATGGTTCAATATATAAAGGTCAATGGTTTCAAGATTGTATGCATGGGCAGGGAATTTTTTATTTTAGAAATGGTAATAAATATGAAGGACTATGGTATAAAAATAAGCAACATGGAAACGGAGTAATGAGCTATTATAATGGGGATAAATATGTTGGAAATTGGGTTAATGGTAAACGTCAAGGGTTAGGGCGTTATACATTTTTGAATAAATCCTATTATGATGGTCAGTGGAACAATGATAAACGTAATGGACATGGACGTTTTTTTTGGTCCGATGGTTCAACATTCGTAGGAGATTGGAAAGATAATTTAAAGGAAGGTAATGGCATTTATATCTATCCTAATGGCGATGAATATAATGGTCAATGGCATAATGATATTCAAAACGGAAAAGGTATATATAAGTTTAAGAATGGTAACTGTTATGAGGGCGATTATATAGATGGTGAGCGTACAGGCAAAGGTATACTTCGTTATAAAGATGGTAGCGAATATACTGGAGATTTTGTTAAAGGACTGCGGTCAGGTAATGGTACAATTTCTTGGGCTAATGGCGATGTATATACAGGAAGCTGGGAAAATGATGTTCAATGTGGACATGGAAAGTTAGTAAAGAGTAATAAAGACATTATAGAAGGTCAGTTTAGACATGGTAAAATGGATGGAATAATAATAATTCATTTTACTGATGGGAGTAAATTTAGAGGTGAATATTCCAATGGCCAACGTAATGGTAAAGCAATAGAGGTAAATAAAGACGGTAAGCGTTTTGAAGGTAGTTATTTAAATGATGAACGTCATGGTAAATTTACAGTACGTGATAGTAATGGAAAAATAATCGATAAGGGTATTTACGAAGGTGGAAAGAAATATAGTAATAGAGAGTTTTAATGGAAAGAAAAATCATTATATATATATGTTCTGTTTTATTTAGTTTGTTCTGTTTTTGCTATCTTTATTTTTATCAAGCAAATATATTACAACTTATTCAACGTATAGCCTCAGATGAACAAACTTATTATCAGCCTTGGATTGGTGCTATTGTTATTACTATTATTCTTCAGTTATTACAAATAGGTATTAATTATATAGTAAAACTCAGTAAAAGAGGTTTTGCTCTTACTTATTTTCCATCTATTTTAATTTTAACTATACTAACGAGTATAAATTCAGATACAACGAATTTAAGTATTGGTAATTGGACATGGTTAGCTCCAATTTTAACCCTAATTTTTATTATAGTAATTATTTATGTAAAAAAATATGAACCTTATGAACCAACTATTCGTAGTAATGGAATATTTTCTCAAATATCTTGGATAAATATAGGAACATTAACTTTGTTACTCTTTTTCATTGCAATTTTTACTAATGGTGATTATCATTTTCACCAAAGGGCAAAACTTGAATCTTTAGTTAATGATAAAGATTATAAAGGTGCTTTACTCACTGCTAAGTCTATGGAATACACAGATTCGGTATCATCAATGTTAACTATATATGCCTTAGCACGCCAACAGCAATTACCAGAAAGTTTATTTTATTATAAAATTATAGGCGGTAATGAAGTTTTAAGACCAAATAATAAAGTTCATTCTATCTTGATACCCGATAGCGTTATAATAAAATCTACACAACAATCTATTCACTATCAATTATCTGGTTTTTTATTAGGAAAAAATAGGGAAAAATTTATGAAATATTTACCTATCTATTATCCTATTGATAGTCTCAGACCACGTTATTATAAAGAAGCATTCCATCTTTTTAAAATGATAGAACATGGAATAAAACCTCGTCGACCTTATGCTATAGGCAGTTATACAAAATATTATTTTTCTTGAATTTAGTACTTTATTATTAAACAAGAATTTTGTTTAAGACTGTTTTTTTATTTTGTATAACTGGTAATAGTGTACAGTATATGCAATTATAAAATAAACAATAGCTTGTGCCAATAGTGCATAATGTTCTATCTTAACATCATTAATATTGCCTCCCATTGATGCTAATCTCTGGAACCCTCTTATTCCAAAAGTAGATGGAAATATCCAACTTATATATTTCCATATTGTAGGAATACTTGCTTCTGGCCAGCTAGCACCTGAAAGAAATAAGAGAGGTAATGAAGTAAACACCGTTAATAGCATAATACTCTCTCTATGCTTAACAGCTATTGATATAGTTATACTGAAAAATATTACTGATAATAAATATGGAGTTATAAATGCTATTAAATCGTCAGGGTGAGCTATCATAGTAAAATTAAAAAAGCGTGGTACACATAATAGCACATAGGAAGTCATCACTATATAAATTAAAAAGTAACATAATGATTTACCTACTAACAACTCAAATGTTTTTATATGTAGTCCGTTTGTAGTATCAATATTTTCATATGTATTATTTTCTTTTGCTGTTCCAGCAGCTAAGCCTATTCCCAATAATAACGTTTGTTGAATAATTAGTATAAGAACACCGGGTAATAGTGCATTACCATATCCTATAGTTGTATTAAAAATAGGTTTTGCCTCAACACTTATAGGTTCAGTTGATACATTTTCTTGTTCCTTAGTTAGTGCCGGTAGTTTTTGTTTTTGTATTTCTTTATTTATCTCTAATGAAACATACATTGTTGTGGTATATATTGCTTTATACGTTAGCATTAAACTCATATCACAAAATATACTAATATGTGATTGTTCACCTCTGTAAAGTTTTTTTTGAAAATCGTTTGGGAAGAATATTATTCCCTTTGCATCTTGTTTTGCTAAAAGTTCTTTTGCTTCTTCTATATTTGAACATTTAAATTCAACTTTTACATCTGGAGACGCATCCAATTTATTTATAAAATGACGAGATGCATGTGAATTTGATTGATCAACAACAACTATTGGTACGTTTCTTACTACTTCATTACTGTAAATCCAAGAATATAGAAGGGGGTATATCAATGGAACTATTATAAAAAATATAATTATACCTTCATCTTTAAATGTGTTTTTTGTCTCCAGCCACCAAAAATTAGATATAGATGATATTATATTTGTTATATTAAATCGTTTCATTATTTTCTATAAAATTTTAAGGAATATATACATATTGTGTCATAGCCTTTTTTATGTTCCACACACATAAAATAGGTAGCAATATAAATATTACAAGTGAAAAGAGATGAAATTTTGAATAGAATAGGGGATAATTATTAAATATATTCATTTGGTAAATCATATAATAATGCCGTAGTGGAAATAGATTAGAAGCAACTTCTAATATTTTGTCCATGGCAAAAACAGGGAATGTAGCTCCGCAAATAGAGAATCCTATCATTGCCCATAATGAACAGATACTCATAGACATACGTAGTGATGGCACTAACCCAAAAAAGAACACAGCCAAGCCTTGTGATGATATAACTGTTAAAAAACTAAGTAGGACAATATTAAATATATTGCCATTATGTGGAAAATTTAAATAACCATATATATATAAATCAAAACAGATGAATATCGTAAAAAATATTAAGAAATGTGGAAACAGTTTGCCTGCTAATGCTATGTATATATTATTATTTGCCATATTCATCCATTTTTTTGCATGGTTAAATTTTATTTCTGTACCAAGTGAGTAGGCTGTAACTGTCAAGATAAATAGTATAAATATACCAGGAACTATGAAAGTTGTTAGATACGAGTTGTAATTTAATAATGGATTTCCAATGGTATGCATATTAATATTAATAGGTTGTATAAAATTTTTAATTTCTTCTTCAGTTTTACCTATCATCATCAGCTTTGATTGTGCTACAGCGGCAGAGGACAATGTTGTTACCAGTTTCAAATCTTTAAATAACATAGTCCCTGCCATTATAGAAATATTGCTATAATAGAACGATATTTTTGGTTGTCGATTTGTTAATAATTTTACTGTTGTGTTTTTTGGAATATAAAGAAAAGCATATATCTCATCTCGTTGTATAGCTTTACGTGCTTCTGTAACAGTATTGTATCTGTTAGTAATATCTGTACCTTGAAAGCTATTTAATGTTCTAACCATAGAACGGGTTACACTAGTATTATCATTATCAACAACGCCACATGGTAAATCTTTAGGTTGGCCTTCATATAATAATGATGTAAAAAAAATAATTATGATTATAGGGAATATTATCATAGAGAACCAATAAATAGGTGTCCTCATGATATGTCCCATTTCTGCTACAGAGATATTTATAATTCTTTTAATCATAATTATCTTTTAAGTATTAGAGTCATTCCAGAACATAAACCATCAATGGGCTTTATAGGTTTTGCCTTTACTTCAAATGTTTTTAAATCATAGTCTCCATTTGTCCGTGTAGCTTTCCATACTGCGTATGTTCCTTGATCTTTTATTGATATTATTCGTAATTTAATATCTTTCTTAAAGGCTGGGATATATGCTTTTATAATGTTTCCAACTTTAAACCCATTAAGTTGATCTTCTCTAACGTTAAATGTTCCCCAAACATTTTTTGTCATAGATATACTCATAATAGGACTACCTAATCCTATTAATTCTCCAACTTTTGGATATATCGTTTCTACTTCACCATCAGCTGTAGCACATTGCACTGTCTCCTTTAACACATTTTTTACAACGTCAGCAGCTGATTTTGCAACTTGGGCATGCTTCTTTGCAACTTTTGTTGCCTCTGCTTTTATGCTACTCTTTGATAATTCCCATTGAGAGCGTGCTACTTCTACTGCAGATTTTGTTGTTTTATATGCTGCTTCAGCCTCATCTCGTTTTTGTGCAGAAATAACTCCTTCTTGAAATAATCTATTTAAGCGGTCGTATGTCTTTTTTGCCACTTCAAAAGCTGTTATTGCCTGTTGATATATTTGATATGCACTATTTATTATCTCTTTTTTATTTGGTAATTCTGTTAAATCGCTTAACGATTCTGTTGCATTAGCAGTTTGTTCCATTACTTTTTCTTGCGCATTTATTTCTGGCATAGATATTATAGCTAATGTGTCCCCTTTATGAACAAAATCACCTTCGTTTACTCTTAATTCTTTTATCCTACCCGGTAATTTACAAGCTACACGATATTCACTTACTTCTATTTCTCCTTGTATTATTTCTTCTTCTGGTTTAAGGGTTAAATATCCAATGGCTATAATAGTTATCACAGCAGCAATGAATGCAATGAGAGATAAAAATATTTGCTTTTGTTGTTGTTTTATAGATTTTTCTTTTGTTTCCATTTATTTTTCTCTATTAAAGTTTACCTAATGCCTTTTTTAATCCTGTATAAGCTGTTCTTATGGAAATTTCCGCATCAATAATAGCTGTTTTGGCAGATAACCATGCTGTTTGAGCTGCCATTACTTCTGTAAGAGTTAGTACTCCTTCTTTAAATCCTATATTTGCAACCCTTAAATTTTCTTCAGCTGACAGCATATTCTTTTTTGCTATTGCTAACCGTTTTTTTGCAGTTATTAAGCGAAAATTATTTTGTTTTATTTCTAATTGTATTTTATTTCTTATATCGTTTAGTTCCAATTTTGCTATCGCTGTTGAAATTTGTGCAGCTTTATTTTTGTATTTTGCCTCACCCCAATTAAATACAGGTATATGTAGCACTATTCCGATATTAAATATATCTCTAAATTTATGTTCAAATCCATTGAATGTGTTAGGATTTGCAACAGTATATCCAGCTGTTAACGCTAAATGTGGTTTATAGAGTGAGTTTATTATTTTTGTATTTTGTTTAGTAATATCAACTGTATTTTGTAATATCCTAATTTCAGGGCGTGAATATAATGTTGTATCATTCAAATTATATGTTTGAGATATTGAAGTTGAAATATCTTCAGTAGCTTCATCGGCTAAGCGTAAATTTTCATTTAGTTCTATCCCACATAATTCACAAAGTGCCATTTTTGCTAATGATATGCCATCACCTATTTCTGAGATAATTAATTCTGCTGTATTTGTTGCAACTTCTATTTTTAAGATATCTGCTTTAGTTGCTACTCCTGCTTTATACATTTTTTGAACATTTTGACATAAATGCTTTGTCAAATTATAATATTGTGTAGCCAATTCTTCTTTTTTCTTCAACGAGACAGCAAGCCAGTAAGCATTATCAACACCATAAATTATTAATTGGCGTTTTAATTCAATATTGTTTCTAACTAAGTCTTCTCCTATAGTAGCCAATTCGTTAGCAGCTTTTATACCTCCTCCCATATATATAGGTTGAGTCAGAATAATGCTTCCTATATACATATTTTTAGAATTTGTATTGAACGATTGTCTTATCTGATTTCCTATATTATTACCAGCTTGGGCTAATGGTGAAACAATATCATTTAATGTTTGAGAAAGTTGATTTGCAGCATCTTCACTTATAAAGCCTTGTTCTAATAGGTTAGCTATTCGGCTATCCATACCAGTGCCTATTTTACCAGCTAAATTTGAACCTAAGTTGGACAGTTTATCTTTTTGTCTATCATTAAGCAACGAAATTTCTCTTGTAAAGTGTTCATAACCTGCCATTGCTGTTATTTTGGGAAGATATTTCGTTTTAGTAGCTTTATGAATATTTTCTGCAATAGCTGTAGTTAGCTTTGATATTTTTAATTGTCTGTTATTTTGAATTGCTAAATTTCTACATTCTTCTAACGATAACGATTTTTGCGCAAATAGTGGTAAAAAAGTAATAACCGATATTATACTACAAAATAACCTCTTTTTCATATTTATATTATAATTTTATTAATTACAAAAGTATACCTTTCCATCTATATAACCAAAACGAATTGTTCTATATTTCGTTTTTTGCAAGTTTTATTTGAATTTTTAAGAAAAACCGAACAAGCAGTAAAAACTTTTTTTTAACTTTGTCAATATATTTGTAATAAATACAAAAAAATAAATTTTATACCTATCATGAAACGAACAAGCTTATTATATAGATTCTTTAATTTGTATTATGATGGTTTTAAGGGTATGACGTTGGGTAAAACTCTTTGGCTTATCATACTTATAAAACTATTTATTATGTTTTTTATCTTAAAACTATTCTTTTTTCCTAACTATGTAAAAAATAATTCTACCAAGGGGAAGGAAGCAGATTTTATAGAAAAACAAATTATGAAACGTACCTAATTTAGTTTTATACTTTTTTATAATACAAATTCTGTTTATATATATTTTTCAGTGAAATAATTTTCTAACAATAATACTAAATATAACAATTTATGGAAAATCTGTTTTTATCGATAGATGTAGATGTTGTAAATTGGTCTCGAGCCCAGTTTGCTTTAACTGCAATCTATCATTGGTTATTTGTCCCTTTGACGTTAGGTTTAGCTGTTATAATGGGCATTATTGAAACGTGTTACTATCGCACACGTAAAGAGTTTTGGAAAAAAGCTGCTAAGTTTTGGCAATTGCTTTTTGGTATTAACTTTGCTATGGGAGTAGCAACTGGTATAATTCTTGAATTTGAATTTGGTACCAACTGGAGTAACTACTCTTGGTTTGTAGGTGATATATTCGGTGCACCTTTAGCCATTGAGGGTGCTGTTGCTTTCTTTATGGAATCTACTTTTGTAGCTGTAATGTTTTTTGGATGGAAAAAGGTTTCTGCTGGTTTCCATTTAGCATCTACTTGGTTAACTGGTTTAGGGGCAACTATTTCTGCATGGTGGATTTTAGTTGCCAATTCGTGGATGCAATATCCTGTAGGCTGTGAATTTAATCCAGAAACTATGCGTAACGAAATGAATTCATTTCTTGATGTTGCATTAAGTCCAATGGCTGTAAACAAGTTTTTTCATACAGTAACATCAGCTTGGGCACTTGGTGCAGCTTTCTGTGTAGGTGTTTGCTGTTGGTATCTTTTGCGCAAGCGTCATGTAGAATTTGCTTTAAAAAGTTTAAAGGTAGGTGCTATATTTGGTCTTTTTGCTTCTATTTTAGCAGCAGTAACAGGCGATGTTTCTGCCTATCTTGTAGCTAAATATCAACCAATGAAGTTAGCAGCAATGGAGGCACTTTATGATGGAGGTAAATCTCAAGGACTTACATTATTAGCTCCTATAAGTTTGTGTTCTCAACCAAATTATAAGCAAATGAGTGAACCTCCAATGAAATTAGCTATTCCAAATTTATTATCATATCTTGCTACACATGATTTTAAAGGGTATGTACCTGGAGTAAAAGATATAATTAAAGGTTATACTAAAGCTGATGGAACAGTTGAACCCTCGTTAAAAGAAAAAGTAGAACGTGGTAAGAAAGCTATTATAGCATTAAAGAATTATAGAAATGGTGAGAAAACAGAGGCTAATAAGAATTTATTAAAAAACAATATGAAGTATTTTGGTTATGGATATATAAAAGATGCAGACCAAATAGTACCTCCTATTGGAATAAATTTTTGGTCTTTCCGCATAATGATAGGTTTAGGAGGTTTATTTATTTTATACTATATAATAGTATTATTTATGCTTTATCGTAAATCTATACTAAATAATCGTTGGATTATGTCTTTAGGCATTATATTAATCCCATTAGCTTATATAGCAAGTGAGAGTGGATGGTTAGTAGCAGAATTTGGACGACAGCCTTGGACAATTCAAGATATGTTACCAACGTGGGTAGCTGTTAGCGATTTATCGAGTGGAAGCGTAGCTCTCACATTTTTTTTATTCTTATTACTTTTTACTGCAATGCTTTGTGCGGAAATAAGTATAATGTGTAAACAAATAAAGAAAGGGCCAAAACTATGACATACGAATTTTTACAGCAATATTGGTGGTTTCTAATTGCTGTCTTAGGAGCTTTTTTAGTATTCCTTATGTTTGTACAGGGTGCTAACTCTATGATATTCCAGTTAGGAAAAACAGAAGATGAACGTCGCTTAATTGTTAATTCTACTGGAAGAAAATGGGAGTTTACATTTACGACATTAGTAACCTTTGGTGGAGCTTTTTTTGCTTCTTTTCCTTTGTTCTATAGTACAAGTTTTGGTAGTGCTTATTGGGTTTGGCTTGCTATACTGTTTACTTTTATTATTCAAGCTGTAAGTTACGAATTTCAGAATAAAGCAGGAAATATTTTTGGTGTTAAGACATTCCAAGTTTGTTTAGTTCTTAATGGAATACTGGGACCTTTACTTATTGGTGGAGCTGTTGCAACATTCTTTACAGGATCTAATTTTATAGTTGCAAAAGCTAATATTGTTAATGATTTTCAGCCAGTAATATCCTATTGGGCTAATGCATCTCGAGGCTTAGATGTTTTGTTAAATCCATGGGTAGTAATATTTGGTATTGCTGTTGTATTTCTATCAAGAATACTTGGTATTTTATATATTAAAAATAATATTGATGATAAGGCTATAGCAGCACGTATTCGTCGACAATTATTTATTAATACTATATTATTCCTTATTTTCTTTTTAACATTCTTCATCCGTACATTATTTAGCGAGGGTTATGCTGTTTCCTCTAATGGTCAAATAATAATGGAATCAATGAAGTATTTGCATAATTTATTAGATCTATGGTATCTTGCTATAATTCTTCTTATAGGTGTTGTGCTATTACTTTATGGAATAATTAAAACGCTTATTAGTTTAAATTATACAAAAGGAATATGGGCAGCAGGTATAGGAGTTATTTTAGTAGTTATCGTGTTATTTTTAATAACTGGATATAATAATACTGCATATTATCCTTCAACAGCAGATTTACAAAGCTCATTGACCTTGCAAAATAGTTGTTCGTCTGAGTTCACTTTAACAGCTATGTTTTACGCTTCGTTAGTTATACCATTTGTTCTTGCATATATATATTATGCATGGAGAAGTATCGATAGCAAAAAAATTGATAAAACTGAATTGAAAAATGATGAACATGCTTATTAAATTAAAATAACAAAAAAATAGCACCCTATAAAGTGATTTTATAGGGTGCTATTTTTTTGTTATTTAGTGTGCTTTATATATCAAAATGGAACTTCCATGTTTGGTGGAGGTGGTAAAGGGTCATCATTCATACGGCTACCTATAATCTCGCCTTTATTGTTATTAAGTATATCTTTAGCTACAGTTTCAAATTCATCTGGATTAGCAAATCTTGTATATTCTCCACGGAAGCGTAATAGAATATCATCTGTAGCACCTTTACGGTGCTTTGCTATAATAATTTGAGCCATTCCTCGAAGATCTTTACCATTAGGATCTTGATATATGTGATAATATTCTGGTCTGTGTACAAAAATAACCATATCTGCATCTTGTTCTATAGCACCTGATTCACGTAAGTCGCTAAGTTGTGGCCGTTTGCCTTCAGGTCCTTCGCGTTGCTCAACGTTACGGCTTAATTGAGATAGTGCTATAACAGGAATATTAAGTTCTTTAGCTAAACTCTTTAGTGATCTACTTATTGTAGAAACTTCTTCCTGTCTATTATTAAAACGCATTCCATTAGCATTCATTAGTTGAAGGTAGTCTATCATTAAAACTTTTATACCATGTTCACGAACTAAACGACGTGCCTTAGTTCGTAACTCAAAAACAGATAGTCCCGGAGTGTCATCCACATATATTGGTGCACCATCCATTTTTCGTATATTTGTATCAAATCGTTTCCACTCCTCGGTAGAAAGTTGTCCACTCAAAATCTTGTTTCCCGGTATAGAACATACATTAGATATAAGTCGATTTACTAATTGGACATTATTCATTTCAAGTGAAAAAAAGGCGACAGGATATTTATAGTCTATAGCGATATTTTTAGCAAGACTTAAAGCGAAAGAGGTTTTACCCATTGCAGGACGTCCTGCTATTATGATAAGATCTGATTGTTGCCATCCTGCTGTTATTTTATCTAATTTGGGATAGCCTGTAGGTATTCCGGTAAGTCCTCCATTTTCCTTGTTATTTGCAGCTTTTAATAGTAATTCATGAGCCTGACGAACAATAGGGTCTATCTGTGTATACTCTTGAACCATATTTCGTTGAGAAATCTCAAATAACATCCCTTCTGCTTTTTGCATCAAATCATCAACATCAACTGTCTCATCAAAAGCATCTGTTTCAATCATTGAGGCAAATTGTATTAATTGACGTGCTAAAAATTTTTGAGCAAGAATATGCCCATGATATTCTATATGAGCCGAAGAAGCTACTTTAGAGCTAAGCTCTACTATGTATGCTGCACCACCAACTTCTTCGAGCACACCTTTTAACTTTAATTCTTCAACAACTGTCATTATATCGACAGGTTTTTCATGTAGATTTAAAGACTGAATAGCTTCATAAATTTTGTTATGTCGAGAGTCGTAAAATGTTTCTGGACTTAATAAGTCTGATACTACCGTAAAAGCATCTTTATCAACCATTAATGCCCCAAGTACTGTCTTTTCTATTTCTAAGGCTTGTGGTTGCAAGTGTCCAAAAGTTGTATCAATTAATGTTTGTTTCTTTTTACGCGTAATTGATTTCTTTTCTGCCATAATATTGCAAAGTTAATCAATTTTATTTGGCTTAACAGTGTATTGATATATTATTTATTTATCTTTGTAATAATAAAATTAATTCATGTATTTATATTTTTGAACTATGATAGTATTTCCTTGCTGTAAAATTAATCTCGGACTTAATGTTATACGTAAACGTAGTGATGGTTATCACAACCTTTCTACCGTATTTTATCCATTGTCACTCAACGATAGATTAGAAATTAAAATTATAGAAAACAGTATTGATAATACTAATATTACTCTTACTGGTATAAGGGTAAAAGGAAATACAATGGATAATTTAGTTATAAAAGCGTATAAACTGTTGGATAAAGATTTTTCTTTGCCAAATTTAAGCTTTTATTTAAAAAAAAATATACCATCACAAGCAGGACTTGGGGGAGGGTCATCTGATGCTGCTTTTGCCCTTAATGCTATAAATGAATTGTGTGGATTAAACATATCATGTGAGATGCTTAGACAATATGCCGTAAAATTAGGAGCAGATTGTCCGTTCTTTATTAACCCTGTTCCTTCGTATGCTACTGGTATAGGCGAAATTCTTAAACCATTAGAAAAACCACTATCTACTCTTAACGGGAAATATATTGTTTTGATAAAACCTACTGAAAATATTTCTACAAAACAGGCTTTTCAATACATAACACCTTTTGAACCTAAAGTATCATGTTTAGATATTGTTTCTTCTTATCCTGTTGAAGAATGGAAAGAACTATTGGTTAACGATTTTGAAAAGTCTATTTTTAAGGTATATCCAAAGTTGAAAATGATTAAAGCTAAATTATATGATATGGGGGCCATTTATGCACAAATGTCTGGTAGCGGTAGTTGCTTTTTTGGAGTGTTCAATAAAATGCCAAATAATTTAGCTAATACTTTTACTTCTGCGTTTACCTATGCATGTAAACTGTAGAACTTAATAAAATCAATTTTAAGAACATTTTTTACATGTTCTTAAATAAAACTTATATAAAAACAGTAGGTAAATATAAAAGTTTTAAAATTACATTTGTCAAGAAAAATTACCTACAAAAAGAGGTATAAAAATTGTTTAAGTTAAACTGTTACCGCGTTTCTTATAGAAACGCGGTAACAGTTTTATAAGGATCGCCAAAGCGTTTCTATAAGGATTGCAGCTGGGGGTTAACTTAAACTATTATCATAGTTTTTTAATAATTTATAAAATACTATTTTTCAAATAGTTAGTAAAGCATATATTATATTTAAATTTAATCTTAAATATAAATTATACACTGTATTATATATTAATTAAATAGCAATAGTTTTAAAATCGTTTTTGTCTATATTTTTCCTTAAGCAAGATACCTTATTAGTTAATCATCTACGACAATATTAATTTAAAAAATTGATAAAAACTACAAATTGCATAGATGAATAAAAATAATTAGTATCTTTGCAATTCATAAACCTATTTGAAAAAACAATTATAGTACACAAAGGAATAACGAAGATAAATGGATAATATAAGAAACTTCTGTATAATAGCTCATATCGATCATGGAAAGTCTACACTGGCAGACAGACTTTTAGAGTACACAAAAACCATTCAAGTTGTTAATGGTCAAATGCTTGATGATATGGACCTTGAACGTGAAAGGGGCATAACCATAAAAAGTCACGCTATACAGATGGAGTATGAATACGATAATAAAAAATATATACTTAACCTTATAGATACACCAGGACATGTAGATTTCTCTTATGAAGTTTCAAGAAGTATTGCTGCGTGCGAGGGTGCGCTACTTGTAGTGGATGCCACTCAAGGGGTACAGGCACAAACAATATCTAATTTATATATGGCTATTGATAATAATCTTGAGATTATTCCTGTAGTTAATAAGGTTGATATGAATAATGCAATGCCCGAAGAAACAGAAGATGAAATAATCGATCTCATTGGGTGTAAGCGTAGCGATATAATCCGTGCAAGTGCTAAAACAGGGCAGGGGGTTACTGAAATACTTGAAGCTATTGTAACACGAGTAAATAGCCCCAAAGGCGATAATAATGCCCCTTTACAGGCTTTGATTTTTGATTCTATCTTTAATTCGTTTAGAGGTATAATAACCTTATGTAAAGTGGCTAACGGACAAATAAGAAAAGGTGATAAAGTAAAATTTGTCCAAACAGAAATGGAATATATAGCTGATGAAGTAGGGGTGTTAAAAATGGATATGAAACCTACTGACGTACTTAAAGCTGGTGAAGTAGGGTATATAATCTCTGGAATAAAAAATGCACGTGAAGTAAAAGTAGGGGATACTATTACTCATGTTGATGTACCATGTGATAAAGCTATCGAAGGCTTTCAAGTTGTTAAACCTATGGTGTTTGCTGGTCTTTATCCTATAGACCCTAACGATTATGAAAACTTGCGCTCATCTTTAGAAAAGCTACAACTTAATGATGCCTCTTTGACGTTTTTCCCTGAAAGTTCTCAAGCGTTAGGCTTTGGATTTAGATGCGGCTTTTTAGGACTCTTGCATATGGAAATAGTCCAAGAACGATTAGACAGAGAGTTTAATATGGATGTCATAACAACGGTACCTAACGTAAGTTATAAAGTTTATACAAAGACAGGTGATTGCAAAGAAGTTCACAACCCTTCAGGACTTCCTGATCCTACAATGATTGAACATATTGAAGAACCATATATAGAAGCATCTATAATAACATCAAGCGAATATATTGGACCTATAATGACTCTATGTTTAGATAAACGTGGAGAATTAATGAAACAGAATTATGTTAGTGGAAATCGCTTAGAACTTATCTTTATGCTACCACTTGGAGAAATAGTTATAGACTTTTATGACAAGTTAAAAAGTATATCAAAAGGCTATGCATCATTCGACTATCATATAGACTCTTATAGAAATTCTAAACTTGTCAAACTTGATATATTATTAAATGGTGAGCCAGTTGATGCTCTATCCACACTTACACATGAATCAAATTCTGTTACATTTGGACGTAGGATATGTGAAAAACTTAAAGAATTAATACCACGCCAACAATTTGATATTGCTATACAAGCTGCAATAGGAGGAAAAATAGTAGCTCGTGAAACTGTAAAACAAGTTAGAAAGGATGTTACAGCTAAATGTTACGGTGGAGATGTTAGCCGTAAACGTAAATTGTTAGAAAAACAAAAACGAGGAAAAAAACGTATGAAGCAAGTAGGAAATGTTCAAGTACCACAAAAAGCTTTCCTTGCAGTGCTTAAAATATAAAAATAAAACAAATAGAAAATAATCCAAACATTATATATAGATATAAAAAGTAATGACAATAGAACCAGCATCTGCTCGTGATATAGCACGAGAATTAGCAAGAAAATATAATACTCTCGATAGAAATGAATTGAATATGCTGGAAAGCATACTTGAACCTAAAAAGTACTTCAAAGGTGAAATGATTCTACGAGAGGGTGAAATATGTGATTGCATATATTACATTGATTTTGGCTTGATACGCCAATTCTATTTCAAAAAAGGAAGAGAATTAACAGAACACTTAGGAGAAGATAGGTCAATATTTATGTGCATTGAGAGCCTGTTTTGTCATAAACCTACAAAACTACAGGTTGAAGCCCTTGAACCAACTCATTTATTTACATTACCTAAAAAAAAGTTAGAAAAAATAGGACAACGTAATGTAAATATACAAATTTTGTACCGTAAAATTTTAGAGGAAAGTTTAATAATTTCACAAATACATGCCGATTTAGTACGCTTTGAGACAGCATACGAAAGATATAGAAGAATGCTTATGCTATTTCCACATATTATAGCACGCACGCCCTTAGTACACATCGCAAGCTATTTGCAAATGACTCCAGAAACTCTAAGTAGGATAAGAAAAGCAATGCTATCAGATTAATTGAACCTGATAGCATTTAATACATAAAACAATAAATACAAACCACTTTAACTTTATCGGTAAATCGTTAAAGTGGATATATTTGTTATAAATTATTATTATTAGCCTTTTCTATCATTTCTTTTGAAGCATATAGATAAACTTCAACTCTACGATTAGCCTTGCTAATACGTTTATTTTCAATAGGATTAGCACTACCATACCCTTCTACTGTACGAATCTGAACAGAAGGAACACCATTAGAATTTAAAAATGAAGATACTGCCTTTGCACGTTTCTTTGATAATGGAATATTTATTTTATCATTACCAGAAGCATCTGTATAACCTTGAATAGCTATATCTAAATCTCTATTTTTAATAACTACTTTAGAAAACTCCTTTAAATCATTTTTTGCATTATCAGAAAGGCTTGAACCATTAAGAGGAAATAAAATACCTGAATCAAATGTAACTTTAACACAGTCTAACCCATTAGCATCAACAGCCTTTTCAACTTTTGCATTTTTCACTCGCTCAGCTTCTGCCTTTACCTTATCCATGTGATGACCTATTATGGCTCCTGTTCCAGAACCAATAGCTGCACCGATAGCTGCTCCTATCATAGTACCCTTTGTATTCTTACCTATAATGTTGCCAACAATACCACCAATTACAGCACCTGCACCGCCACCACCTAAAGTAAAGGTACCTTGTTTAGTGGCACAACCTGACACTAAGGTCACTACACATAATCCTACTACAAATGTTTTACAATGTTTCATATTTTTTTTTATTTTAGCATATTATATTAATTATCTTAAAAAGTACTTTTATAAAAGTAAAATTTAATGTAATAAAGCAGTAAAAACTTTATCAGTTCATTACAAAGTTAATAAAATAATAGTTATACTATAATTTTTACAATACTTTTTATATTTTTTAAGTATAATTTCCGTATATGCTTTTATATAATTTTTACTTGTACATAACAGAAAATAATTACTATATTTGCAATATATAATATTGAAATACTATTCATTTTGTTATTTAAATAATGATAATAGATACACATATACACCTTGATGGTGATGAATTTAAAGATGATTTGGCAGAAGTTGTAAAACGAGCAAAAGATGCAGGAGTAAGTAAAATGTTTATACCTGCAATTAATTTAGAATCTATTGAAAAAATAAATTATGTATGTAATAAATTTAAAGGTTATGCATATCCAATGATAGGATTACACCCAGAAGATGTAAATGCAGAATATAAAAATATTCTCTCTAAAATACATACTTTTTTATCAAATAACAAAAACTATATTGCAATTGGAGAAGTCGGACTTGATTTCTATTGGTCAAGAGAATATGAAAAAGAACAACTAATAGCATTTGAAGAACAAGTTAAATGGTCAATAGAAACACACTTACCTCTAATGATACATTGTCGTAAAGCTCAAAATGAAATGGTTGCTATCTTAAAACAATATAAAAATAAACTTCATGGAGGAGTTTTTCATTGTTTTACAGGAAATGAAATTGAAGCTGCTGAATTACTATCATTCAATAATTTTGTCTTAGGAATAGGAGGGGTTTTAACATTTAAAAAATCTAAGCTACCTGAAACACTTAAGACCATACCTTTAAATAGAATTGTACTTGAAACAGATGCACCATATATGGCACCAGTGCCTATGAGAGGAAAACGTAATGAAAGCGCATTCTTAATTCATGTAGTAAAAAAAATAGCAGAAGTATATGGTATATCGATAGAGGATGTAGAAAATGCTACAAATAAAAATGTTATGAGAATTTTTAATATAAACTAAATATCTTTCTATATTTATAGTAATGAACTTTTATCGCTACCTGATAATTTTATTAGCAATTTCTACTATAAAAACAAAAGCTAATACTTTGGCTACTGACTCTATAAACAGTTGGGGGTGGTCGCTCAATTTGATGAAAAGCAAAGTTTTATCAATGGATAAATATCAAAAACTATGGATGAAATATTCTAAAAATGGCTCTGTAGAGTTAGAAGTTATTCATAACACTTTACCTAAAGACAGTGATTGCTTTGCATATGATTTTAATTATCCAACATTATCGCTCGGATTACGTTACACTATCAACAATTATGTTAAACTACACCGCTCACCTAACGAAGCATGGGGTAAAGCTAAAGAAGTTGACTATGATTCAAAATTAGGTAATACTTTTTCATCATATATTACTTTTAGGAGAGCTATACATAGAAGTAATCATTGGAAAACAGAATACTCATTAAGTGCAGGAATAGGTATTAATAGTTTATGGTATAATAAAACTAATAACATTGATAACGAATTGATTGGTTCACCATTGCTAATTTATTTTGGAACTGGGATACATCAAAGTTATCAATTTGCAGATAATTGGGCCATACGTGGAGGTATAGAATTTGTTCATCATAGTAACGGAGCGTTAGCACGTCCTAACAAAGGCTCTAATAGCTTAGGTACATCAATAGGAATTGTTTATCAACCATATACAACAAAAAAATTAATATATAATAAAAAAGCAATAGAAAAAAAAACATTTAAAAAATATTGCTACTTTAATACTTCCATAGGAATAGGTGCAAAAACTCTGCTTGAAGAATGGCAACAAACACAATTTCATACTGAACCTTCAGAACCTAACTACCGAACTGGAAAATTTAAACTATACTTAGCTTATTCTATGCAATTTGACTTTATGTATAGATATGCACGAAGATGGGCTTCAGGTATTGGCTTTGATTATTTTTATGGGAGTTATTTTTCGCGAATAAAACAGATGGATAACTTAGCTGGATATAATATAAAACACAGCCCTATATCACTTGGTATAGCACTAAAACATGAAGTGTTTTACCATAACTTATCACTTTCAATGGGAATAGGTGGATATATATACCGATATATGGGTAAATATATAACTGACAACGAACCAAGATACTATGAAAGAATAGGGGTAAACTACTCGTTTCAAAAACTTGGAAATATAAAAATAGGTATCATTGTTAAAGCACACTACACCAAGGCAGACTTAACAGAACTGGTTATATCATATCCTATTAAATTATAGAAACAGTAATAAATAGTAATTTATATACACATTATTTATAATATTAGTTCATAGAATT
Organism: uncultured Prevotella sp.; assembly: GCA_946998295.1. Classification (GTDB taxonomy): domain Bacteria; phylum Bacteroidota; class Bacteroidia; order Bacteroidales; family Bacteroidaceae; genus Prevotella. The sequence continues at coordinate 8,876 of CAMPYS010000008.1, read as the reverse complement.
TTATATTATAGATAACATACAAATATATTTTTAAACTAAAATTTGTTTGTTAATAGTTTTTTATTTAATTTTGCAACATCATTTTTAGACAGTATGCCCAGATGGCGGAATAGGTAGACGCGCTGGTCTCAAACACCAGTGGAGCAATCCATCCCGGTTCGAGCCCGGGTCTGGGTACAAAGCAAAAAGCTAAGTGGTTGATTATTCAACACTTAGCTTTTTCGTACTTTGCGAATGTTCCCAAATTGTTCCCAATTGGACTGAGTACCGAATTAGAATATTTTATAATAAATAATAAACTGAAAAATTGTAAAATGGAAAAAGTAGAAAAATTCAAGAAACTCTGTCAAGATTTGCAGAAAAGGAAATTAGATTTAGACAAAGAAGTCAATAATTATGTTAACATTGCTACAAATCTAAACAAATTTGGCATATATGTAATACATGATGGAATAGTTGATATAAACAGTAAATTAAATGATGAAACAAAGCAGGAAATTGAGGAGTATCTTCATGAAATTGAGGATAAAGTAAAAAATGAAACAGAATGGATCAAAGAAAGAAGACAAGCTTATTGTGAAGCATTTACAGAGATTGAAAGATTACTTGAGAAATACCTCCCACAGCAATTTTCTAATTACGCTATCAATGAAATAAAGAGTATCGCAATGTATAACGATTTACTAGCTATTACTCGTGGAGAATCCATAATAAATGATATTGAAGCCTCTCTTTCAAAATAAGTATGAAATTACAAATATTTGTATGAAAGTAGGTCATATATCCATTTTTCAACGGACTATATGACCCATTTTTGTGATATATATAATCAAGTCCAATATTCTGTCACCTAATCTTTGGCATCATCTGGCATTTCTTGAACTATTTCGCCGTTAAGCATTTTACCATTTGTATGCTTATTACGTTTTATACCATCACTTCCCCATGTTCCCCATTGCTTAAAAAAGAATGCAGCTCCCTGATTCTCTACTTGCTTACGCAGTTCTATAACCCATTCTTTTTTCATTGGTCGTGCCATAGAACCACTTTCTCCCCCAACAATAACCCACTCAATACCCTTTAGATCTATTTTTCCTAAAGATTCTAAAAGAGGCTCACATGACAAAAAATGTACCGCGGCAGGTATATTGCGAAGTACATCTATTCTGTTTAAATTATCTTTCTTTTCAACTGTTACTCCTAACCAAACATTATGAGGAACCTTTCGTGTAGAAAAATACTCTGCCATAATAGCCTCTCGTTTTGTTAATATTTGATATCTGTGCTGTGGTGTTCTTGTAATTATATCAAAGATTTTGTCAATAAAAGAGAATGGTACATCTTTATGAAAAATATCACTCATAGAACATACAAATATGTTATGAGCCTTTTTCCATTTTAAGGGTTCTAACAAACTATCTTCGTGAAGAGTTAAAGCAAATCCTTGAGAATACTTTTTCACTCCCATAGCTTTAAGGCGATGTGCCATCGTCTCTGCATAGCAATGAGCACAACCATCTGAATACTTTGTACATCCCGTTATAGGATTCCAAGTTTTATCTGTCCATTCTATCTTAGTTGTCCGCATTTATTGTATAATTTATAATATTCTTTTTTTGGTAAACTTGCAGATAATTTATCAATGGAGATTTTCCGAAATTAACCAATCCTTCTTTCTTCATTTTTTTTAATTCGTCAACAGCATGAGCTGGAATATGTCCATGCTCAAGAGTATATTTATAAACATCTTTATTTGATATTAATTCTTTTGACAAAATCTTTTTGCGCAAGCTTGCTTGAAATTGCATAATCTTAGTAAATTTAACATATCCAAATAAGTCTGGTTGACCATTGTTTTTATCATCATCTATATCAAAATTTGCTTCACCATTTATTGTATTCTCTTTCCAAGCTGTAGATAAGAATTTATCAACCGCCCTTGGATGGCTTGCTCCAAATATAATACCATATACATTACGCCCTTTTTTAATAGAGAACGGGTAAAGACGCGTCTTATTTCCTTTAGGAATTCTTTTCCTTAGTTCATCTAAAATATTTCTATGTATCCATGTTGTCGGTTTATTTTCCAACTGCTTTAAGTCTATTGAAATAGAATGCTTAAATTCCTCTGTATTACCGAATCTCTTAACATAAGATGATGATACAAAATACAGAAAATCGGTACAATGAGAGTTTACTAATGGAAGGAAATACTCATCTGAAATAAATTTTACCCCATTTTGGTCTAAGAACACTAACGAAGGATATTGCTTTATTTTAGTTATCTCCTTTTGGAACAACTCTGCAAAGTCCTTATTGACCACTTTATAATTCAGAAGCTGCATGCTATGAGCTCTAAGTAATTCAGGCTCAGAGTTCACGTAATTATCACAAGATTCTTTTAGTAAGGCGTATTTTTCTTTATCAAATTCATTAAAAATAAGATACAACTTTGTCTTACTTTTGAAAACATTCCCTATCTGTTTCTTAATCTCTGAGAGGATACGAATTGGACTCCCTGGCTTGTGCGCTTTATCATAACCAGTACCTGCAAAAAAATCAAATATATAAATTGTTTCGTATTCAGACATCAAAAAAGTTGGTAACCATTCTCTAGTATATAACTCAAAGATTTCTAGCTTTTTTAATGTACCTTCATCAAAAGGTTTAGCATGTAAGTCCTTTCTCATATGATATTATAAATTTCTTATGAATAAACGTTTCGGTTATATTTACTTTTTACTTAGTGAAATTCTATCCTGAACGGCAGAGGTTAATAACACATAGAAGTCGTTAACTATATCTGGATTTAGCCCAACACATTCGAGGACTGTTTTATCAAACCTAATCCTGTTATTGTTATGTATTTCATCAAAAATTGTTCCAACTTTACAATGCGTTAATGCTGTAAAATCACGTTTAATCCTTGCACATTGTTCCGAGCTTAGCTGATTAGGATTCAATAAGCGTATTTGCTTTAAATAGTCAGCATTTAGATCTAAAGCGCCTAAATTCCTTGAGGTTCCTCTCATTTCGAGAATTAGGAAAGTTATAACAGAGTTGAGTAGAGCAGCTACCAGCTCTACATCATAACCTTCTTGTACCTGCATTGCTATCAAACGTTGATCAATAACAAATGGCTCTTTGGCAAAGGTAAAGAAGAAACGCTCGTATGGATTTATTGCGGTGATAATATGCGCCCTTTTTGGATTCAAAGAATACCAATAAGGACGGTGTCCTGCGCATGCCTCTGATATTGTTTGGCTACCATTCTTGTTAGGTGCGTTCACAAACTTATCAATCCATGATTTTGTTCCTTTGTCAATGGTATTTTCCTCATCTTGGCAGACGAATGTCCTAAACTTATAATTATCATCAAACTCTAGCTGTTGAAGCTCTGATGATGATTTCACATACGGAACCAAATACTTTTCGTCAATGTGTGATGCCTTTACATTTTCTTCTTTGATAACAAACATTGGATTCCAACCTGTTCGCTCTCCTCTAAATACCTTTACTATGCTTGGATGATATTGAATTAGACAATTCTCAAAGCTACCAAACAAATTGGTTGAAAGGAAGAATTGTCCCCAATTTGTCTTATTATCAAGACTACCCAATAAACATTCTTTAGACGCTATGCATACTGACAAGCTCCCATCCTTACGCTTAAATAAGTCATCAAAGAAGTTGTCCTTCTCCCACAAATCATTATGAGGATCGCTACAATTATCAATATCGCTATAAAACTCTTCTATCTGCTGTATTTGTTCACTAATAGAATCCGTTACAAACAGTTCGTTTAGCTTACGATTAAGAGTTACAAATTTTGTAGGCTCTTCACTCTGAATTTTATCTAACACAAAATAAATAGTAGTTACCTGTGAATCCTTAAACCAATGTTCTGCATTGCTCTTTACGACATATCGTATATGGAAATTGTCTAATAAGAACTTTTTAAATTGGAAGCCATACTCTTTACCTAACCATGCATTTGATGTTATTGCAGATAAGCAACCATCGGGTTTAAGGAATCGGTCTGCATTGTAAATACAATATGTGAAATAATCTGAACGTTCGTTGATTTTGAAAGTTTTATCTTTCAAAAATGCTTGCTGCTCACTTTGGAATTGTTCTCTAAAGTATGCTGACAGCTTCTCATTGGGAATATCCTCCTGTTGTACAAATGGAAAATTGCTTGCTATACCATCAAAAGTTGGTATAGGTACATCAATATGCTTATTATGGTCGTACGAATCGGGAAAAACCACTTTTTCTCCAACTTCCAGATTAAAGAAATCATTACGCGTAACACGTGGGAAGTTGTCTGTTGCTACTACATCTTGCTTATATAGGTTGATAACAGATAAAATTGCAGGGAAATGAGATACATCATTGCCCCATATCTGCTTTAGTAGTTCTCTGTGTTCCTTTGTCCCAAAAGCTTGTAAAATCTTATAAAAAGAATTTAGAAAAGTACCAGTCCCACAAGTTGGGTCGAACAATACGTCCTTATTAGTCTTAACAACAGGGAAAGCCACAAGGTTTGCCAATACCTCATTAGTAAAATATTGACCAAATTTCTGCTTTTCATCATCAGGCACAAGGTTTTCCAATATATGCCCAATAACTTCTGTTGGCAACACTTTGAAATCAAAAGCGATCAGAACCTCCAATAGAGCATAGATAGCTTTATCGACCAAAGTAGAATATTCTATACTATCTGTGAAATACGGTCTAAAGATAGCTTGATAATCTATCTTCTTTGCTTTGTCAAAATAGCTATTCAATAAATCTTTAGCAGATTTATTGTCATCAAGAGCAATTGGTTTCAACTCTCCGCTTAAGTTCTCGCAAAGAGTCAAATAGAAAATGGTCTTGCCTATCAAGTTGTAGAAAGTAAACTTCGCCAAAACCTGTTCTGGTATGACATGCTCCTTCTTTCTTGACGAAGATTCTAAAATCTTCAAAGTGGAACTTTCATAAATTTTCCATTTATTAAATTCATCTCTAAACGCACGATTACTACCCTTCTCCTGAATTATTGCCTCTTGAAATTGTGGAATAATGATAGTAGATGCTTCTCGTACAGCAGAAATGATATTTTTAGAAATATCAAGTGCAGGTTTCAAAGTTCCATTATTATACAAAGAATCTAAATCATGCAGAATTTCCTCAGTACGCTCTTTCAATAATGGTTCGTGCTGTGCAAACTTTACAGGATCAGCTAAATCCTCACGACTATTGATAGTTGAAACCTTTGGATATACTTTTAACTTTGATAGGCTATCAAGTGTATATTCTTCATCGTCTATATGCCAAATGATAGCTTCTGCACCGTTCCATGTAACAAAGGAATCAGAGTGTAACTTATGTGCCTTTTCCAGCGCATTCTCCAACATAACGGTATCGTCAACGGCAGTATCTGGAAACTTCAATTCCCATCCATTGAATATTACACCAGAAGTCTTATCAACGAAAAGAAGAATATCAGGAAATTTAGTTCTTCCCGATTTCATTTTTATTCCTGTATCATTAGTTGCATCTTGAAAAACAGTAGTCTTTTTGTCAATAGCTGATTTTATCCAACTAATAAGTTGACCAGCCCAATCTCGTTCGTTTCTCTTTACATCAAGTTTTGCCATAACTATTACTTTGCAGCGGAGGTATATACTTTGTTGTCAAAAAGTCCTTGTATGACAGGTTCCATTCTATCATTGTGCTGCTTAGCAGTAACCTTTGCAAGGCGATCTGCACATACTTGTATATAATCTATTTCTTTGACCTTATGTAGCATTACATTCTGATTTTTCTCAATTCCGATATACTTTCTATGCTCCATAGCAGCAGCAACTAAGAAACTACCACTGCCACAAGCATTATCAAGAATAATATCGCCAGGGTTAGAGAATGTTCTTATTAAGTATCGCCCAAGCTCAACAGGTTTTTGAGTTGGATGATATACAGCTCCTTCTGATTCTGCCGTTTTAACATACAAAAAGTCTTCTATTGGCAATTCATTATCATCCATAAGCAGAACATCATTTGGATAGCGCATACCATTACTTTGAACGTGTCGCGGTTTGAAATCTCCATAACTCCCTGTATATTGATTCTTGCGGACGCCCTTATCATAACTTTCTCCCTTTGTCATTTGAGGATTATATGTGGGTTGTTGTTTATAAAACACACAAATATCCTCGTGTTTTCGCAAAGGCTGTTTCTTGGCATTTAAGAAATTTGTTGATTTGGATTTTATCCATACTATCTTATATTTAAACCAATCCTCATTGCTTAAAATAAGTTTTGCAGTAAAAAGACCTTGTGCAGTCAGAACAATAGCACCATTATCCTTTATTATACGCATATACTGTTGCCAAAGCTTCTTTAAGTCAATGACAGAATCCCACTTGTTTTGTGTTGTACCATAAGGTAAATCGCACAAAATCATATCAACAGATTTGTCTGGAATATTAGGCATAACTTTCAGACAATCGTTTTCAAAAACCTTATTAATAAAATCTTGAATGTTATTTTCCATATTCACGTATATTTTCTGCAACCATACTAATTACTCCATCAGCACAATCTTCTTCTGCTAAAACATCATAGACTTTATCTGCGAGCCATAATTGCAGAAGTTCCTTTTCGTTTTCGCCAAGTAACTTTGCCAATAAAAGCACTTGTTCTCTTTTGGCTTTTCTTTCTCCTCTTTCAATACGGCTATACATAGGGGTATCTATCTCCAATGCAGAAGCCAACTGCCTTTGAAGTAACTGTTTCCCCTCTCTTAGTTCTTTTAATTTATCAGCAAACAGCATATTTGTCAATAATTGATTTGTCTTTATTTGGCAAATTTAATATTTCTATTTGAAACAAACAAATTTTTCAAAGACTTTTTGAAACATCCTGCGGCCATTTAAGTTAAGATAGAGCGAAGTACATCCAGTCTATCTTGACAGATTTCATTTCATTTTGCCTGCATCAGGCTATCGGCCTTTGATTTTAGTTGTAAGTCGTATCCGTCTGCTTTTTTCTTAATGAGCTTAATGATCTTTTCGTTTCGATGAATATCGAACACATCGTTAAGCCATAGGATTTCCTTTGGACTACATCCTCTCCAAACTCTGATGATTCGGAATTTCAAGGCATCATCTTCATATTGTTGTTTGCTTTGCCACAAGAAGTAATTGCCGACCAAAGAAACAAAACAAAGGACAGATACTGCTACCATATAAGTAAAAACTTTCGAGGACTTGAGGTCAAAACTGTGCCTGTGAATATGTTCCTGCAGTAGTATTGGATGCTCTTTCTTCTCCTGCCATTCGTGCAACATGGTCAAGACACTTGCCACCAAGTTGTCCATGGATTTAGCCTCCTCGTCCTTGATACGCACTTGCACACCAATATACTTGTTAATCACTTCTTTTGTTCGCTGTTCATACTGATAGAGCAATTCCTGTTCTTTCAGCTCATCACTTTGTGCTGGTATAGATTGAACAGGGAGGGAAACAGAACCGTTCACCTTTTCTTTCAGCTCCTTTAGCTCCCTGTAAATTGTCTCCAGCTTGTTTTTGATTTCCTCAAAGAGGACAAATGTATTATTATCAGCCATAGTTATAAATGTATTTTACGTTTTTCCTTTTTCTTCTTTTTATCAAGTGTGTTGTAAACCTCCGCAGGGACAGTACCATGAGTTTGAAACAAATCCAATCCTCCTTCTATAAGGTCGTTGACTATTTCGCTCGTAGCATCTGCAACATTAGATATGAGGTTTATCATTCCTTGTGTCTGCTGTTCGTGTTCCCTGTTATTCTGTTGAAGGGCAAAGTCTATTTTAGAATAGCTGAAATTCCTATCCACTTTTGAGCCATTGAAATGATAGCCATTCTTTTCAAAGATAATACCCTGGACTTCTTGCGGGCTACCTTTGTACTTAAAGCGGACATCAATATCTTGCTTTTTCAAATGAGCAAGAAGGTCTTTCCATTCCCTGCACCGAGTAATTTCAGTTCTCAACGCCCGATAGATTTCATACTTGGTCTTATCAGGTTCTTTCAAGCGATGTTCCTTGACCTTCTCCTTGCCACCAGCAAAGTATAAACCATATTTGGCGGTCAGTTCCTTGCAAATCTTTTCACTTCTGAATCTGTCGTTACGGCCAGAGATAGTCTTGCCGTTATTATCTATTCGGTTGAAAGCGATATGCACATGAGGGTGCTCCTTATCAAAATGGCGACCGATAATGTACTGCGTATCTTTTATTCCCATCTTCTCCATATACTCACGAGCCATTTGTGCCATGAACTTGTTACTTAATTTGGAAGAATCCTGTACAGAGAAACTTAGGGAGATATGTCCCACAACCTTACCCACTCGTGGATTCAGTTCCGTTTGGTCAATAAAACTCTGAACAATATGGTTGATACTGTCTGTTCTCACTCCAGAACTATCAATGAGTTCTGTTCCTTTCTTCAGATCAAGGATGTAGCTGATGACACCCTTAAAGCCCAAACCTTTCATAATTTTGGCAATCATCTTCGTATCAGATTTAATATTTCATCTATCTTGCCTATGATAGTTTTATGAAAAGGAGCGACGGCATGAAAACCTTCTGCATTGGCACGATGTGCCAACTGATTGAGATTATTTGCCATGCCACACAGCTTACGGATGAAGTCTGCTTGCTCTACGGTCAGTCGTTCAATGACATTTCCTTTTGCAAAAACTTTTCTTACAAACTCACTCATGGTTACTCCTGCGCTTTTGGCTTTGCCTTTGAGCGTATAGTAATCCTGCGTATTCAGTTTCACCGTGATACGTAGAGTGTTCAAAATTGCTTTAAAATCCCATGCATTTTTTACCTATAGTATTGA
>CAMPYS010000007.1 GCA_946998295.1 uncultured Prevotella sp. | reverse complement strand
ATCGTAAACCTTTAAGAAAGCACTAAAGCTTTTACAAGAAAGCAATAAAGCTTTTACAGCATGGCAATCGTAAACCTTAAGGAAATACAATCGTAAAGGTATAAGGATCGGCAAAGCGTTTCTATAAGGATCGGCAAAGCGTTTCTATAAGGATCGGCAAAGCGTTTCTATAAGGATCGCAATAGCGTTTCTATAAGGATCGCAATAGCGTTTCTATAAGGATCGCAATAGCGACTCTATAAGAACGACAAGAACGCCACATAAACTATACATGTTGTTATATATAAGTAGTTAGGAAAAGAATAAAAATATGTATAAGCGACGTTATTTATAAATATTAACGTAACTTTGCCCTAAATATTAATTATGAAGAAAAGAAGTTATATAAAAAGCTTTTTAAAATTAGTTTCGCTCCCAATAAGTAAGAACTTTACTTTTTTCTTTTTTATGTATATTTTAGGACTATTTGTAGCAATATTTGAGTTGCCTACTAATAAGCCAAATGTTACATTATACCCTAACTTGTGGTTTGAGCAGTTTTTTGATTTATACTTTATATGTGCTATTATAACCTTAATACCTAAGCATGTTAGGAAGTTTTTTATTGTTATATGTTATATCGTTATCTATGCAATATCGGTAGTAGACCTTTTTTGTTGGGTTAAGTTTCAATCTCCATTGTCTCCCACAATGCTTTTACTTGCTGGTGAAACAAATGGTCGCGAAGCAGGTGAATTTATTAGCAATTATATAAATTTAGGAATAATAAATACCAATGTGGGTGTTCTGTTTTTTATATTAATATTAAATTTAATTATAATATTTTATCGTAAAAGTTTAAAGCGTAAATTATTATGTTTACTTGCCAAGTGTAATAAAGTATATCCACAATCTATACCCACCATATTTACCATTTCTCGTTTACTGATAGCTTTGATAGTGATAGTATCTCTTGTGGCATCGATACCAAATAAACATAAAATGGTAAGCATGTTTTCAAAAAAAACAGTTGGTGAAGTGGAACACGAATTAACAAAAAACGATTGTGCTCAGTTTTATCATCCTTGTTATAGATTGGCTTTTAGTTTGTTTGTTAATCATCTTGCCTCAAAACAGCTTGCTCGTCTCCTTGAGGTAAAGAAAACAGTGAGTATAGATAGTTGTTCTCATCTATCGTCTAATATAGTTTTAATAATAGGTGAAAGTTTTGGGCGACATCATTCTCAGCAATATGGTTATTTTATGCCTACAACTCCCAATCAGTTACACTACGAGCATAGTGGCTTACTAACAAAATTTACCGATGTAGTATCTCCTTGGAATTTGACAAGTTTTGTTTTTAAGAATATGTTTTCACTGCATGTTGTAGGTCAGAAAGGCGAGTGGTGCGACTATCCATTGTTTCCACAGTTGTTTAGGAAAGCAGGTTATCATGTTACCTTTATAACAAATCAATTTTTGCCAAAGGCCAAAGAGGCCGTATATGATTTTAGTGGTGGCTTTTTTCTAAATAATCCAGAGCTCTCCGCCTCAATGTTTGACACTCGTAACAAATCTTTATATCCCTTAGATGAGGGTTTACTTACCGACTATGATAGCAACTTAAGTAAATATAATAAGCGCAATAATTTGATAATTTTTCATCTCTTAGGTTCACACGTATCCTATAAACTACGTTATCCAGCTAATCGTAATCATTTTAGGGAATCAGACTATAAAGCGCGTCGTAAAAATCTTACAGCCGTTCAGCGAAAGATGTTATCCCAATATGATAATTCCGTTCTTTACAACGATTCGATAGTAGACCAAATAATAAAACGTTTTAACGATAAGGATGCCATTATTATTTATAGCCCTGATCATGGTGAAGAGTGTTATGAGGAAAATAGAGGTTTTATCTGTCGCAACCATTCAGCAAAGATAGACTATAAATTGGCGCATTATGAATTTGAAATACCTTTTTGGATATACTGTACCCCTACATACATAAAAAAGCATCCAACCGTTTTTAAGACAATAAAATTGGTAAAAGCTAAACCATTTATGACAGATGAGTTACCATATTTGCTCTTGCATCTTGCTGGTATAAAGACAAAAAGTTATAAAGAACAATTTGATATACTTAGTCCTAAGTATGATGCAGGTCGCAAGCGACTATTAAAGAATACAACAGATTATGATTATTTATTAAAGTCTTATTTTAAACAGAATAAAAATGCAAACAGAATCCACTAACCATATAACTTTGTTAGAGAGTCAAGTGTTACGCGGAATAGCAATACTTGGTATCATTTTTCACAACTACTGTCATTGGCTTAACGGCATAGTGAGAGAAAATGAATATACTTTTACAGAGGGAAAGGTGATGCAACTAACACATTTGATAAAGAGCCCTATCGATAGCCTGTTTCCAATTCATATATTATCTTTTTTTGGACATTATGGAGTGCCTATTTTTTTATTTATTTCAGGCTATGGACTATATGTTAAGTATGAAAAGCCATTTGTTGCAGTAAAAAATTATCAGGCTCCAACAGCTTTTAGTTTTATACGTTATCATTGGTTAAAGCTTTTTCGTATGATGATAATAGGTTTTCTGCTTTACTTGTTTATATATGGCAGTTCAGAAAATCATCAATATACAGCCTTTGATATAATAGCACAGCTTGGCCAATTTAATAATCTACTTCCAAATCCCGATAAAGTAATTTGGCCCGGTCCTTATTGGTATTTTGGTTTAATGGTTCAGTGTTATATAATCTATCGATTATTATTTTTCCGTAGAAGTTGGGTAATACCCGTTGTAGTAGTTGTTGTCTGTACAATTTTACAGATGTTGTGTTTGCCAGAGGGTGACACTCTTAACCGCTTACGCTATAATTTTATCGGAAGTATGTTGCCCTTTGTAATGGGTATACTTTATGCGCGTTTTCCTATAAAAATAAATGTAAAAGCGTATACACTACTATTATTATTATCTTTTATATTGATTTACTTTACCTCTCTAAATTTTTATACTTGGTTCTTTACTCCAGTATTTATTTGTATCTTTTTTATATCTTTGGTTAAATTGATAAGTAAAAGCAATACATCTTTAAGTAAATTGTTTGTCAAGTTTCTGTCGTGGATAGGTAATATTTCTGCCGCTTTATTTATTATACATCCATTATTGCGACAGCGATTTATAGGAATATCCTATGCAGGTTATACCTACAAAGGTTTGATAATATATCTACTTGCTTCGATAGTTTCAGCATGGATATTAACCTTGATAATGAAAAAAATACCTCGCCCTAAGTTGAATTAAAAACTTATATTAGATGCGATTAACAATAAACGATATACACTGGTCAGATATTAGTAAGAATCGTTCCCAGCTAATGGGTTTAGCAATACTCTTTGTGCTTCTTTTTCATGTTGGTCTCCCTCGTGAGGATGCTTTTTGGGGGTTAAGACGTATAGGTAATATCGGTGTAGATATATTTTTGTTCCTAAGCGGTATAGGTCTTTGGTTTTCTTGGACAAAAACACCAAACTTGTTAAAGTTTTATAGTCGTAGATTTTTACGTATATATCCAGTCTGGTTAATATTGTCTATGGCGTATTATATACCAGATTATTTATCCCCTAATTTGGTACAGCATAAAGGAAATTCAACTTCACTAATAGATATGATAGGTGATATAACTATTAATTGGGGCTTTTGGCAAAATGGCGAGCTGACTTTTTGGTATGTCCCTGCTATAATGAGTCTTTATTTGCTTTCTCCATTTTATATGAAATTAATATTAAATTATCCTACATACCGTTGGCTTGCTATTGTAATGGTAATATGGTGCATATTAGTGGAGCTTGTAACACCAATAAATAGCATCTTAGGACATTTAGAAATATTTTGGAGTCGTATACCTATATTCTTTATAGGAATAAATATAGGCAATTTAGTTAAACGTAAAGAAACAATTGCGGGGTCGTCTATTTGGATAATACTTATATTATTTTTTATGACACTTGGTTCAAGTATTTTTATAGAACAAGAGCGACATGGGCAGTTTCCTCTATTTTTGGAACGTATGCTTTATATACCACTTACTGTTTCTACTATTTTATTGTTAAATATTTTGTTTACAGTAATTCCTAAATTTGTTAATAAGGTATTAGTATTTATAGGTACTCTTAGTTTAGAAATGTATTTAATACATCTTCATTTTGTACTTATTTATATAGAACCGTTACATCTTAACTATTGGTCAACATTTGTTATAACATTGTTTATTACGTTACCCATAGCATGGATAGTTCACAAAGTTATACAATTGTGTATTAGTTCGATAAGACATATTTTATGAAACTGAATAATGCTATAATAAGATTGATACGTCCGGGTCAATGGATTAAAAATTTGGTTGTATTACTACCAATTTTCTTTGGCGGTGCTTTGTTAAAACCAGCAATACTTTATCAGGGATTTATAATTTTATTTTCGTTTTGTTTTATATCTTCTTCTATTTATTGTCTAAATGACCTAATAGATATAGAGGATGATAAGCGACACCCTAAAAAGAAAAATAGACCTTTAGCCTCTGGAGCTATCACAAAGGTACAAGCATTGCTATTAGTAGTGGTGATGTTTTGTATAGGAATTGGTTTAACACTATTATCAACAAATTTGTTTTATACATTAATTACTATATTGTTTTATTGGTTATTAAATGTAGCATATTGTTTGTGGCTAAAAAAACATGCTATAATAGATGTTTGTGTGGTGGCTTTTGGGTTTGTTCTGCGTCTTTTAGCAGGAGGTTTTGCAACCTCGATAGAATTAAGCAAATGGATAATACTAATGACATTCTTATTAATGCTTTTTTTATCTTTTGCAAAACGTCGTGATGATGTGTTGCGTATGAACGAAACAGGGGAGGCACCACGTAAGAATACAATACGGTATAACATAACATTTATAAATCAGGCAATAACCATTACAGCAAGCGTAACTTTAGTATGTTACATAATGTATACTATGAGCCCAGAGGTAATAGGTAAGTTTAAAACAAACAACCTTTATTTAACGAGTATATTCGTTTTGTTAGGCTTGCTTCGTTATCTTCAGTTGACAATTGTAGATAAAAAGAGTGGAGATCCTACAGATGCAATTATTCATGATCGCTTTATACAAACTACTATTTTAGGCTTTGGATTAGCATTTCTAATAATTATTTATTTTCTTTAATTAGAATATTTAAAATATGAAAGTTTATGCATTTGACTTTGATGGAACATTAACTAACAAAGATACTTTTACAGAGTTTATAAAATATACTCATGGATATTTCAAAACACTTTTAGGCTTCTTCTTACATATACCTCTGCTTCTTTTTATGAAATTTAGGTTAGTACCTAATTGGAAAGTTAAACAAATTATATTTTCATGGTTCTTTAAGGGTGTGCCTATTGACGAGTTTAATGAGTTATGCAACAAATTTGCTAAAGAAAAATATAACGATATATTGCGTTATAAAGGCATAGAGACAATAGAGGGCGCTTTACAAGCACGGGATGAGGTTATTATAATATCTGCAAGTATAGTTAATTGGGTAGAGCCTTTTTTCTATAGGTATAATGGTAAAGTTAAGGTGCAAGGGACTCTTATAGATGTTCGTAATGGAGTTGTAACAGGTAAGTTTTTGACAAAGAACTGTTATGGAAAAGAGAAAATAAAACGACTAAACGAGTTTTTCCCTAATCGTTATTCTTATCATTTAATAGCTTTTGGAGATAGTAAGGGCGATAAGTATTTGCTATCTGAAGCCGATGAGGCTTTTTTTAAACCATTCCGTAGACCAATTAAAGAAAAATTTATGGAGATGCTACGCTTTATAATTGTAGGTGTTTCTGCAACAGTTTTACAATATTTGGTTTATATTTTGTTATTGAAGATGATATGTGTATTTACTCCTCAACAATCAAACACAATAGCTTATTTAGTTAGTTTTATGTTTAACTATATTGCTTCAACAAAGTTTACTTTTAAAGTTAAATCAACAGCTAAAAGAGGATTGGGATTTGCTTTTTCACATGTTATTAACTACTTATTGCAAACAGTTTTATTAACGATATTTTTACATCTTGGATTGCTAAAGCAATATGCTATGCTTCCTGTATTTATTATTTGTGTTCCAGTTAATTTCTTACTTGTAAGAATGTTTTTACGAAAAGGTATAAAATCATAGGCTTTAGAATAAAAATAAGCGGGTGTGTCAAAATGGACACACCCGCTTATTTTTATGTATTTGGTTTGGTCTTATGCTTTCTTTAATTGTTGTTTTTTATCTTTTTTGCCTAATACGAAGTAAGCAATAGGTGAAGCAATAAATATAGATGATAGTGTACCAAAGAATACACCTAAAATCATAGCAAAGGAGAAGCTACGTATGCTATCACCACCAAGAATGAATATTGATAATAAAACGATTAATGTTGACAAAGATGTGTTAATTGTACGTGTTAAAGTCTGGTTGATAGAATCATTAAATAGACTCTTATAATCTTGCTTTTTATGTAATTTCATATTTTCTCTAATACGATCAAATACAACAACTTTATCATTTATAGAGTAACCAATAACCGTAAGGATGGCACCGATGAATGTTTGATCAATCTCTAAGGAGAAGCCTATCCAACCGTGACATATTGAGTAAAAACCTATAACAATTAATGTATCTAATGCTAAGGCTATTATTGAACCAACAGAGAATCCTACATTACGGAAACGTACTAATATATATATGAATATAAAGAATAGAGCTAATATAACACTTATGATAGCACCATGTGTTATATCTTTAGCCATAGAAGGACCTACTTTTGCAGAACTAATTATAGAACCTCCTGTACGTATATCAGGATTCTTAAATGCTTCTACATTTTTTTGACTTACAAAACCATTAGTTTTTAATGCATTGTAGAGAATTGTTTCAGCATGATCATCCTCTTTAGGATCATTAGAGTCTATATTGTAGTTAGTTGAAATTCTAATAGTGTTACCTTCAGTTCCTAAGGCTATTACATTTGTTGTAGCTGCTTTACCAGCATTTTTGCCTACAGTATTAATGAAAACACCATTAAGAACTTTTCGGACATCTTCTACATGTACCTTCTTATTAAGTGTTACTACATAGTTTCTACCACCTGTAAAATCAATACTCTTACTTAACCCTCTAACAAATAATATACTTATTATGAAAATAATAGCTGCTATACCCCATATAGTGAACGTCTTTTTATACATATTCATGAAATTGATATGCATATTTTGCATTAATGTTTTACTAATACGAGTATAGAATTTTTGATTTAGCCATTTATCTTTCTTTAGACGATTTTCATAAACTATACGTGTTAGGTATACTGCTGTAAAGAAAGAACAAACAATACCTATAATCCATGTTGTAGCAAAACCACGTATAGGACCTGTTCCTGTAATAAGTAAGATTATACCTGTTATTAAAGATGTTAAGTTTGAGTCAAATATTGCAGAGAACGCATTACTGTAACCAGCTTTAAGTGCTTCTTTTATGCTTTTCCCTGTTGCCATTTCCTCTTTTATACGTTCATAAATTAACACGTTAGCATCTACTGCTGTACCTAACGTAAGGACTATACCTGCTATACCTGGCATTGTCAAAGCTGATTGGAATGATGCAAGTATACCTAATGTAAAGAATAAGTTGGCAATAAGGGCACAGTTTGCTAACATTCCAGGGATAAAGTCATACATGGCAACCATATATATCATTAGCAATACAAAGGCTATTACAAATGACCAAAGACCTTGCTGTATTGATTGAGCACCCAATGTAGGTCCAACAATCTCTTCTTGGACTATTTTTGCAGGTGCAGGCATACGACCAGATTTTAAAGTGTTAGCTAAATCTTTTGTATCTTCTATTGTGAATGACCCAGAAATAGAAGATTGCCCTCCATCTATCTCACATTTAATATTTGGAGCAGTGTATACTAATCCATCTAATACAACGGCAACAGCTTTTCCTATATTTGCTTTTGTTATGGCTGCCCATTGACGTGCACCATCAGAATTCATAGTCATGCTAACTTCAGGTTTGCCATACTGGTCAAACTGGTCTTTTGCATCAGTAATAACATCACCTTCTAATGGAGCGCGCCCATCAGAAGTTGTAATTTTTAGAGCATGAAGTTCATAAACATTTTTTTGATTTAATCCTTCAGCAGGTTTAGCACTCCATCTTAAAAGAAGATCTGATGGTAATATTCGTTTTGCTGTATTACTGTAAATTATTCTATTTATAGCTGCTGTATCACGTACACTTGCATAACCCACTACACTTAATGCATCGTTAGGAATGAGTTGAAGCATTGATAATAAAGGATTTGTTTTTTTTGCAGCCTCTTTTAAGGCAGAGTTTTTAGTATTAGATGCGATTTCCCTCTTTAATAATGAAGAACTTATATCTTTATTATTTTCTTTAGAGGATTTTTTATCTTCTTTATGCTCCATATTTGCTATTTGTTGATCTAACTGCTGTAAGTATGGAGTAATTTCTTGATTGTTATATGTTTCCCAAAATTCAAGATTAGCAGAACCTTGTAATAACTTACGGATACGCTCTGGTTCACGTATACCAGGCATTTCTACCATAAGACGACCTTCTTGACCTTCCAATTTTTGGATATTAGGTTGAACTACACCAAATTGGTCTATACGATTCCTAACAATATTATATGAATTGTCTAATGCTGCCTTTACTTCTGTACGTAGTACTGTTTCTACTTCTTTGTCACTACTTTGTGTACTTACTTTACCTTTTAGTTGCTGGGTTGCAAATATCTCTGAAAGTTTTCTACCCGGTGCATTTTTATGAAAAGAATCAATGAATAGTGATATGAAATCGTTTTGTGTAGTAGCTTCTAATTGGCGTGCTTCTTTCATTGATTTATTGAATGCAGCATCTGGCTTATGATCAGCTAAATTTTCTATTACATCAGGTACAGATATTTCAAGAACAACATTCATACCACCTTTTAAGTCAAGTCCTAAACCTATTTGGGTTTCAAGACATTTTTGGTAAGAATAGATGCCTAAGTATTTAACAGAATCTTTATAGTTCTGTTGTTCAATAGGGTCTTTAATCTCTGCAGCCTTACTGTCGTAATAGCTTGTTGCTACTGAAAATGACAAGTAGAAAATACTTGCTAATGTAAGTAAGACGGCAATACAAATTACTAATCCTTTGTTTTGCATTTTTGTTATATTGTTTAATTATTATAAATCAAATGATGTATATTTGTGCAAAGATAAATATTTTTTTTATATTTTTGAGTTTTAAGACTATTTTATTAGATAATTTTATTATCTATTAGGTTGGTATTTTAGCCAAGTTATTAGTGGGTAATGATCTGAAGCATTTATTTGGTTATCAACTTTACTTTTGTATGGAATAAACTCGTTTGAGCAGAATGTATTATCAATTCTTACATATATTCCACTTCTGTGATAAGAGAACCCTGGTCCATTGCCTGCTGCAACATAGCAATCGGTTAATTCTTTAGATATTTTATAGCGTGTATAGCTTATAGGAGAATCATTAAAATCGCCACATAGAATTATAGGCATTTTGAGCTTTTTGCAGTATTTTATATATTCTGTTACTTTGTCTACTTGAGGAGCACGTATTTTAGACGCTTCGCTAAGTTTATTTAGCAGGTTTAGGCTCTCTTGTTTTGCATTATTTCCTATGAAAGGTTGGGTTACTAAACTTTTATATTCTTGTTTATCTTCGGGACTTAGGTGGTTACTTTCAAAGTGATTATTAATTATTTCGATATTTTTCCCTTTGTAGTCTATAGTATATGCCATGCTGATATTTCCAGCTGATTTATATTTAATTTGTTTATGGTCTATTATTTTATATTTGCTTAGCATAGTCATGTGTTGACAACCAGGCTCAGGCATAGAGGTAACTATAATATATGGATATACTTTTTTAAATGCTTTATATACTATTTTAAAATCATCTTTATTTAATCGTGTTTCTTGTAAACAAACTATATCTGCTTTGCTATTTACTATGTATTTAACTATTGGGTTATTATTTAGATTAGGAAAGTCCCAATTGGCAAAAAGATATACGTTATAAGTAAGTATTTTTAGTGACTTTTTAGGGCATTCTTTAGTTATATTGAAAGGAATGTATGTTCTAATAGGTTGATAGGATAGTATAAAACCAAGTATTGGTATCCATATTTTTTTTATGTCTATACAAATCCATAAAATCAGAAAAATAATATTTAGTATAAGCAAAATGGGAAAAACTAATCCTATATTTGATAGTTTGGGGTATTCTGTAGGGTTGAGTTTGTAGATATTTCCTATTAAGAACATGATTATAATTTCCAATATATTGAATATTATAATCATCCATGTTAATATGGATCTTATTTTATGTGGCATTATTATTTATTACTATTGAAAAGTTTTAGTTTTTCTTCTTTAGTTAAGCTATCGTATCCATTTTTACGTATCTTGTCCAATATGCTATCTATTTCTTCTTGCGCTTCTTTTTTTCTTGCATTATATTCCCAATCACTTTCAGTTTTTGGATTATTATGATTTGGCTTGTAAGTATTTGTATTAAATTTATTTTTTAGATGTTGAAATATATTATCTTTTTTGTGATAATTGAAATATGTATTTGAATATGGATGTTTTTGCCAGTATTTCATTAGTATAAATCCAAATAACATTCCACCTAAATGTGCTATATGTGCAATACCATCTCCAGGAGATGTTATTCCATAAAAAAATTCTACTGCTATAGAGAATGTTATAATCCATTTTGCTTTTATAGGGATGGGGATTGGTATAATAAACATTTTTTGATTAGGAAAGGTCATACCGTAAGCTAATAGTACACCATATATTGCACCAGAGGCTCCTACTGTATACCAATTATTTATATAATCTTCTGTCGATAATTTCACACTATTCTCAATAATTGCAAAAGTATCGCTATTTAAATCTTGAATTACATAAGAAACTAATTGTTCTAATTCTTGACATATTCCAGCACCTATACCACAAACTAAATAAAATATTAGGAATCTCTTTTTACCCAGTACATTTTCCATTACCATACCGAACATCCAAAGCATGAACATGTTAATAAGTATGTGTGTGAAATTACTATGCATAAACAAGTATGTAATAAATTGCCATAGATGAAAATCTTTAGCTAAAAAGAAGTGAAGCCCAAAAATGTCATTGAATTTTATTCCATATTTTTCTAACCAAATACCGATGAGAAATAATATGATGTTGATTATAAGTAAATTTTTTGTAACAGTTGGAATATTTCGCATAATGATTGATAATAAATTATTTTATATAATTATAAATTTATTAGTTTCGTTTTATACAACACAGTTTAAATAAAGTATGATGTTTATATTGTGTACATAATCTTTTAAAACTGTATGCAAAATTACTAAAAAATACCATTATTGAGTATTATGTAATATAATAACGATTTTTTTTACTTAAATATTTACAATTCTTACATTTTTTATTTGTTTTATGGAACTAAACAACTATATTTGCAAGAAAGTATTAATAATTTATTATATAACCATTTAATAATTTGAAATTTATGAATAAAACAGAATTGATTAATAAGATTGCAGCAAAAGCAGAAATTAGTAAAGTTGATGCAAAGAAAGCATTAGATGCTACAACTGAAGTTATTATGGAAACTCTAAAATCTGGTGATTTTGTTAGATTAGTAGGTTTTGGAACATATTCTGTTTCTGTTCGTCCAGAACGTGAATATATTAATCGTTTTGGTAAGAATGGAGGTAATGGTGAAAAGAAAATTAGCCCAGAAAAAAGAGTACCAAAGTTTAAAGCTGGATCTGAGTTAGTTGATTTTCTTAATTCTTAATCATTATTATTAATTTAATATTTCTACATATAAATATTGATTTTATATGTAGAAATATTTTTTATTTATTTTATTCTGAATATAATACTTGTATTATAGTTTGGCCTACAGCTTGGAGCGTATTCTTATCTATATGTTCCATAGTGTCATTTACTGTGTGCCATGTAGGTCCAAAACTACTTTGTTCGCAATCTGGATAATATGAAATTATATCAATAGTAGGTATATTAGCAATTTGGTTTATTGGTAAGTGATCATCTGTTACCATTCCTCCGTCTGCCATAGGAAAGTATTCTGAGTATCCTGCATTATTAGCAGCATTCCAAACCATATCTACTATATTAAGGGCATATTGTTTAGATACGCCTTCTTTATAAAATTTAGCACCTTCACCACCAACCATATCTAATAATATTCCATATTGAGGCTTAATTTTTAGTGGAAAGTTATTAGCAAAATATTGTGCGCCTAATGCCCAACTACTATTTTCACTATCTTGATAGTTTGTCTCCCATTGTGGAACACCCCAATCTTCTGCATCAAAGCAGACAAAGTCTACACCTAAATTTATATGTTTATTATTAATAAGTCTTGCTATTTCTATCATTACAGCTACACCAGAAGCCCCATCATTGGCTGCCATAACAGGTTTGTGATGATTAGTAGAGTCTGGGTCATTGTCAGCCCACGGTCTACTGTCCCAATGAGCGCATAGCATTATTCTTTTTTTTGCTTTTGGATTATATGATGCTATTATATTTGTAGCTTTTAATGTTGTACCATCAAATGCTTTTAGGTTTGCTTTTTGCGTTTTGACAGTACAAGCATACTCTTTAAATTTTTTAATAATCCATTTCTCGCACTTGTCATGAGCTTCAGAGTTCATAATCCTTGCTCCAAAATTGCATTGTTTAGCTGTAAACGCATATGCTGAGTCAGAATTAAATTTTGGGCCTATTGTTTGAATAGTTTCATTATTGTGTTCTGTATTTTTTCTTCCTTTACAGCTTATATTAAAAATACTTATACTTGTTATTAATAAGCATAAAACAATATAAATTCCCCTTGTCTTCATGTATGTTTAATTTGTTTTTTTTGAAGCAGATTGAACTTCTGTCATAACACGAAGCCAATTACCACCCCATATCTTTTCAATATCTTTTTCGTTATATTTACGTTTTAATAGGTGTTTTGTCAAATTTATCATTTCGCTTGCATCTGCCATGCCTGTTACAGTACCATCACCATCAAAATCTGTCCCTATTCCTACGTGTTCTATACCCATTATTTTTATAGCATGTTCAAGGTGGGCTATTACATCTAATATTGTAGAATATGAATTTTTATTTAGAAAGCCTGTGTATAAAGTGGTATGAGCTACACCACCTTTTTTTGCCAATGCTCTCATTTGCTCATCTGTTAAGTTCCTAGGTACATCGCATAGAGCTTTTGAATTAGAGTGACTGCATACAATAGGTACTTTGCTTATTTCCAATGCATCATAGAAGCTTTTTTCTCCACCATGACTTAAGTCAACCATGATACCACTTTTATTCATTTCTTCTATTACTTTTTCACCAAATTGACTTACACCATTGTGTGTATTGCATCCACGTGCAGAATCGCATATATTATTATCTCCATTATGGCAGAGAGTTATATAAATAACACCTCTTAGTGCAAAATGTTTTATATTTTCAAGATTGTTTTCTATTGCTAATCCATTTTCAATAGCAAACATAATGCTTTTTCTGCCTTTCCGTTTATCTTCATACAAATCGTAAGGAGTTCTTGCTATTGATAAGTATTTATAGTTTTGTTTTACAATATTTTCTATCTTGTCAAATATGAAGTTAGTATAACTAAATGGAGTTAAATTATTAAGTATTTCATTAAGATCTGGATTAAATTGTTTTAGTCCTTCTATATTTATTTTAGATGAAAATGTTTCTCCTATTGATGGTTGTGGAAGATAGGCAGCCATAGTTACAGCATCTTGTCTTCCTTCTGTCATCTTATGTATATCGTATAAAATGCGTGGATCGCGTTTACTAAAGTCTACTCCTTGCGGAAAAAACATAGGGGTATCACAATGGGTATCAAGTGTCAAAATATTTTTATGTAATTGTTTTGCATTTTTAAAGTTATTGGCCTCTTGTGTCAACCATTTGAAGAGTTTTAAACCTTCTTCTTTCATCCATTCAGGATGCCATTGGACACCTAATATAGGCTTAAGTTCATTGCTTTCAATACATTCTATAACCCCATCTGCAGCGATACCTGTAACTTTAAATCTTTTACCCGGATTATTTACAGCTTGGTGGTGAAAAGAGTTAACATATATTTTTCCTTCTTTATATATAGAATATAAGATAGAGCCTTCTTTAACTTTTATGCTGTGGGTTGCTACATTTTTTTCAGCATCTTGAGAGTGTTTTATTTTTGCTGGTTGTAATGTTGTTATTTTTTTAATTCCTGTTATTTTTTTTTCTATTTCCTCCGTTTTTATATAAGGGTCATATATATGTTGTTGATTTTTTCCTCCTAATGCCATTACTAATACTTGTATACCGCGACAAATAGCAAGTATAGGTATTTGTCTATTAAAAGCGAGTTTAGTAATAAGCAGATCTGATAAATCTCGTTTATCATTTATATAACCTAAATCTTTTACAGGCTCTTCCCCTACCCATAACGGGTTTACATCAGCTCCGCCTGTAAGTATAAGCCCATCTATCTTATCTAGGATATTTACTATAACTTTACTATCAGTTATAGGTGGAATGAGTATAGGGGTTCCGCCAGAGTTTATAACTTGATTATAATAAACTTCACGTATAGTAGCATCAACATTAGTGAAGTTAGTTACAATACCTATTGTTGGTTGATTATCACCTTCAGGAAATGTTGAATAAATCTTATCCATATAAGCATTTATATTATATTTCATAGTCGTTTTAAATAGTTTTTATATGCTTATTTGGTTAATAATAAGGTGTTGATTTAGAAATAAAAGATGTTATTTTTTTAGTAAGCTATGTATTATTTATGTAGTATAATTATTTCTTTTTGTTTTCGTCAAAAGGTATAGGTATTTCTCGTTTTATGCTTTGTTCTAAGGATATTAATGTTTCAGTTGACATTACACCTGGGATTAGTTGTAAATGGTTATTTAATAGCTCCATTAATTGTTCATTATCTTTCGCATAGAGCTTAACTAACATTGTATAAGGACCTGTTGTAAAATGACATTCTATAACTTCTGGAATATTATTTATCCTTTCTACAACTTCTCTATACATAGATGCTTTTTCTAAATTTAAGCCTATATATGTACAAGTACTATAGCCTAATTTTTTAGGGTTTATTGCAAAATTACTACCTATTATAACTTTATTTTCTATTAAATGTTGTACACGTTGGTGAATAGCTGCGCGTGAAACTTCGCATTCTGCTGCTACGTCTTTGAAAGGTATACGAGCATTGCGAGTTAGAATACTTAGAATTTTTCTGTCTAAATTGTCTATTTTATCCATTTTGCTTTGGTATTTACTTATGGTTAAATATTATAATAATTTTATACAAAGGTAGAATAAAAAATAGATATTGTAATTAATTTATCTAATAAAGTTATAAAAAAATACTATAATTATTATTTTTACCTTTATTTTAATATATTTGTAATATGAGACTTTTATAGCTTTATAGCTTGAATTATTTTTATTTATAATGTATCAAATATGTTATGTATTGTCATTTAAACCTATTTATTTGATAGTTTTAAATGATTTTAACGCTATACGTGATGCCAATTTAATATATATATGATATATTTGCACTAATATTTATTATATTAACTAACAACACATTTTTTATGAAAAAATTTTATTTAGTAATAATTTCTTTAATTACTATTATGAGTTTAAATGCACAGGGAGTATTGGATGGACAACCTGCAGGGGAACTTACAAGTTATAAGCGGGCTGGTAAATATTTTGTAGTTGGAAATAATGTAGGTGAATTAGAACAAGGCTCCCAAGACGGTTTTGCAACAGAATTAATTGTATCAGGGAGTAATGCTTATCTTCTTAATCCTATTTCTATAATAGCAGATGAACACTATGTTAGAGGATCTATAAAGGGGAATAAACTTATACTACCTGTAAATCAAAGTGTTTTATTTATTAATGAAGAGATAAATGGTAGAAAAATAGTTGCAGCTGGTAAGATAGCAATGATGAAAAAATATGTTACAACCAAAGGGACAACTTATATTGTAGATGAAAGTGCAAATAATGTAACATATACAATCAATAAAGAGACTATAAAACTTGATGGAACTGATGAAAATGGGGAAAGAATATTAGGAATATATTATGTTGTTGATGGCAAGAAGGTTTGGTATGGAGTAGGTGAGGCTATGTCCGAATATACTAAAATAACACCATCTATAACAAAGATGCCTAAATCTGAAATATACACCCTTAATGGTCTATTTAGAGGACAAGATGTAAAGCCTCGTTTTATAAAGGTTGCAAGACTTGGAGATGATTTATATCTTCAAAATATAACAGCAAAATGTAAATTGGGTATTGTAAAGGGAACAAAGTCTTCTACCAATGAAAATGAATTTATATTTAAAACAGGGCAGTTTATGGGAGGCCATTTAACACTTTGTTATTTTGAAGGCTTAATAGAAGGTAATGAATTTAAAACTCAAGATGTTATTTTTGTATATGACCCAAATACAGATACATATACTATGAAAGATGGGTACATAATGTTTACCAAGAAGCCAAATGACGCTAATAACTATCCTATTGACGGATATACATATTGTTCATTTAAAGGTAAAAAAACTGCAGGTATAGCAAAAACAATTAATAGTTCTTTAGAGCAAAATATTGAGTATTTTGATATTAGTGGTAGAAGAATTGAAAAGCCTACAGTTAATAGAGGAGTTACTATTGTGAAAAAGAAAACAAGCGATGGGCATATAACAGTTTCAAAATTGTTGTTTTGACCATATTTATTAAGCAAATCTTATATATTTTTTTATTTTTAATAATATAAATTTTATACAAATGAAAACAAAATTACATTTATCGAGACTTTTTTTTATCTGCATTTTTGCAACACTTGGAGTTTTTAATATTTATGCGGAAAGTGATGATGATACTGATCAAATTGTCTTTTTAGGTCAACGTTTAAACAAAGAAAATGGGAATAAGATAGATGAAAAGCGAACATGGATTAAAGAAGGTTCAGTTACCTTTGATGCAGATACTCGTACAATAATTTTTAATAATGCAAAAATTGTTATTACAGAAGAAAATGCTCCACAATATTTCGCACCTTCAGAAAAGAAGTACTATCCTGTTATAGCTGTATTGCGTCTTTTTTGTCCTCAAAAAGATGTAAATATAAAATTTATAGGTGATAATACTATCGACACACCTTATGCAGGTATTATTATGTTAACATTTCAAAATGATGGAGGAGTAACGGTCAAAGTAGATGGCGGAGGAACTCTTAAATTTAAAGGTAAATTGAGCGCTTTTGATTTCCGTCTTTATGGAAAATTATTTTTAAATGATGTAAATTTAGATCTTAATGTAGAAAAACAATACGGAATATGGGGAGGAGGATTTCCAAATCAGTTAGAAATTCAGGATTGTAATATAAAAGCTAAAGCTTTTGGAGGTGCTGTATGCAATTTTAGAAAATTAACTTTGACAGGAACTAAACTTGTTTCACCAGTTAATCATGAACCAGAAGTACCAGTAGAAGATCCTGCAGACGATAACTATACAGTATCTACAGAGAAAGGTGGAGTAACAAATAATGCAGGTTATCCATATGGTGAAGTTGAGTTTAAGCGTACTAAACCTCAAGGTATTGAGAAAGTAGAAAAAGATAAAAATATTAAGAAGGTTAAAGCTGTTTATGATATTTATGGCCGAAGAATCAATAATTTGCAGACAGGTATAAATATTGTTAAATATAGTGATAATACAACAAAGAAAGTTTTGAAATAATTCTTATTACAAATTGAACTAATATATTATATTGGGCGATATTTTTATTTATTTATTCGCCCAATATAATATTCAATCTACAAATTAAATAATAAAAATATAATAATGAGACATTTTCTTTTAGGTTTTATACTATTTTTGTTTCTATTGCCATCTATGGCACAGAATAAACATAATATAGCTGTTTTGAAATCAGAAGCGACATTGAATGATGACCAATTACAACTTTTAGATAATCAAAGGGTTATTGGAGATTTTAATAAAGGAAGACACGGAGCTATAACTTTGCGTGGTACAGAGTCTGAAGCAGCTTCGTTTTTTTCTTCAGAAATGTTAAAACCCTTTATAGGATGTAAGATTAAAGCTATACGTTTTTATTCAGAAGGTTCTGATATAACTAAAAAACTATTTATTCGTGAGGGAAATAGTATTTTTGATGCAAAAGATATAAAGGCAGAATTAACTACAACTACAACTAAAAAAGGATGGGAAAATATAAATCTTGAAAAAGAAGTAGTTATAACCGATAATATTAAAGGGCTTGCAGTTGGATATAGTCTTGATTTAGGATCCAGAAATAAGGTTACTATGGGTATAAATGGAACAGACTCTTATAAGGATAACCTTTTTGTTTATATACCAAAAGATAATAATTGGGCCAATCTGAAGTCTGATGCAGGGTTAACACTTGCAATGCAACTAATAGTTGAAACACCTAATGATTCCAAATTTACTAATGTTGTTATTAGCCATGTAGACGTTCCTGAATATATAAAAGTTGGTGAATCATTTGACCTTAAGTATTGGTTAAGTAATTGTAGTACAGAAGGTGTTGGTAATTTTGAACTTGATGTGTTGCTTGATGGTAAAAAACTTAAATCTTTTAAGGTTGATAAGAGCTTAGATCCTGAGCAAACAAATAAAATGTTCTCAATAGAAAAATTACAGCCTAATATTACTACTACAGGGAAACATAGAATAGAATTGGCTCTAAAAAAAATAAATGATGAAGATCTTACAGCTGTAAATGGTTTAACCAATTCAAAAAAACTTTTATGTTATAATAATGTTTTACCTCGTCAAAAAACATTAGTAGAAGAGTTTACATCTGAAAGATGTGCAAATTGTTTTAGAGGAATAGCCGCTATAAAAGAATTAAAGAAATACTATAAAGATAAAATAGAGGTTATAGCAGTACATTTGAATGAAGAAAGTTATCCTGATGATGTTGCAGCTAAAGAAAGTCTTTTATTAAAGAAATTAGGTAATGTAACAAATATACCATCAATGGCATCTAATAGAATATCTTTTAAGTTGGGTAACAAACGAACTATCGCTCATACTGTTATAGCTAGTGGAGATATTGAAGCAATAAAGAAATTCTTTGATGCTACTAATTATAATGATTGTATATTTACTTCACTTGGTATAGAAAATAAGTATGATAAAGGTACTAATTCTATTGATATAAACGTAACTGGTAATGGTGTAGAGAATGCTAAAGAACTTTTAGAAGACTATGCTTTATATGTTGTTGCTACTGAGGATAATGTTGATGGACATCAGGGCGATGAAAATGGAATATTAGTACCTGCTAAGCATAATGATGTTCTTAGAACTTATGTTTCAGATATAACAGGTGATAATGATTTAAATTGGAATGGTAATAATTTTTCAAAACAATATACATTAAAGGTAGCGAATGGTTGGAAAGCAAACGATATGAAAATAGTAGCATTTATTGCTCCAAAGATAGAAGGGATAGGTATAGAATATGGTCTTAAAAATCTTTTAGTTCAAAACTGTACAAGTCAACCAGTCGCTAAGAGAGATGCAGGAATAGTAGATGTTACAAATACATTAGATACTTATGAAATTGGGAGATATACTATTGATGGTAAGTATATAACAAAGCCTGTTAGAGGTATTAATATTATAAAATATTCTAATGGAACAATAAAGAAGGAATTGATAAAATAACTTAATTCTATTTTTTTTATTTTTCATGATATATGTATTTTAAATGATAGTAATAAAATTTTAGTATTTAATTTTAAGAAATATGAAAAAGAAACTTTTTTTATTTGCTTTATGTATTATCAGTACTGTTTCGGTATATTCTCAATTACCATCAGTATTACTTAAAGATATTAATGGTAATTCTGTTCGTACAGATACATTATCTAATAAAGGTAAACCTTTTATTATAGATTTTTTTGCTACATGGTGTAAACCATGTAATAGAGAGTTAAAGGCCATAGGTGAAGTATATGATGAATGGCGTAAAGAGACAGGTGTTAAAATATTTGCTATTTCTATAGACCAAGGCCAAAACGTAAATAAAGTAAAACCTCTTGTTGATGAAAATGGTTGGGAATATGATGTATTACTTGATCCTAATGGGGAATTTAAGCGTGCGCTTGGTGTGCAAATGATACCCTATGTAATAATATGTGATGGTAAAGGTAATATGGTTTATAAGCATAATGGATATACTGAAGGTGCAGAAAACGAATTGATAGAAAAAGTTCGTGAACTCATAAAATAGCTAAAATGAAAAGGATATATTATCTTATACTTACATTCCTAAGTTTTTATCCTAATATATATGCACAAGTTGATTCCACTAAGCAGTCAAATAAATTAATTTTTACTGGTAGTGTACAGAGTGATCTTTTATTTCCACAGGAGGATAAAAGTATAGGTAGTACAAAATCTAAGTATAGAGTTCTTACAAATACATTTACAGATCTTAATTTGAATTATAAAAATCTTAGTGCTGGGGTAAGGTTCGAGGATCTTAAGCACCCATTACCAGGATTTGAGAATGATTATAAAGGTATAGGTCTCCCTTATTTTTATGTGAGAGGGAAATGGAATAACTTGGATATAACGTTAGGTACATTTTATGAGCAATTTGGGTCAGGCTTTATACTTAGAACTTATGAAGAACGTAGTTTAGGTATTGACAATTCATTATTAGGTGGTCGTGTAATTTATAAACCAACTAAAGGATTAACATTTAAAGCCATTACAGGCAGACAACGTCATTATTGGAATATAAATAAGTCTATTATCAGTGGTGTTGATGCTGAATTGAATATTGACGAATGGTGTAAGTCTATGAGAGAAGCCAACTTAAATCTTATGTTAGGCGGCTCATTTGTAAATAAGTATGAAAGTAAAACAAATGACAACATAATGGTAGATCGTACACACTTACTTAATTTGCCAGAATATGTTAATGCTTGGGATATTAGGATGCAAATGATAAAAGGAGGTTTAAGTATTCTTGCCGAATATGCTCAAAAGACACAAGATCCTTCTTTTGCAAATGGATATATTTATCGTAGCGGAAAAGTTGCAATGCTTTCCGCTTCATATTCTCAGAAAGGTATGAGCTTTTTATTTCAGGCTA
Source organism: uncultured Prevotella sp. (assembly GCA_946998295.1). GTDB lineage: Bacteria > Bacteroidota > Bacteroidia > Bacteroidales > Bacteroidaceae > Prevotella. The sequence goes on along the minus strand of CAMPYS010000007.1, from coordinate 42,588 downwards.
AGCGATCAAACGACATGACTTTTAAGAGTAGTAGAAGTACTATTGGAGTCTCTTCATATATAAATCATCTTCCTGCATTTACTCAAGATCAAACATACGCACTAGCTGCTTTATATCCTTATGCTACAAGACCTGATGGCGAATGGGCATATCAAGCACAATTTGGATATAAATTTAAGAGAAAGACAGTTATAGGCGGTAGATATGGAATGAATGTAAAAATTAATTTCTCACATGTTAGAGCTATTGATAAAACATTAAACCTTAAAACGTCTTTGGATGGTAAAACTCTACAAGGAACAAAAGGCTATGGTTCTGTATTTTTCAAGTGGGGAAAACAAACTTTTTATCAAGATTTTAATGTACAACTTGAGCGAAAAATAAATAAGAATTTTAAGTTGAACTTTATGTATATGAATCAGATATACAATAAGACCGTGATAGAGGGTGAAGGAGGCATGATTCGTTCAAATATATTTATTGCTGATGGTAAATATAAGTTTTCAAATAAACTTAATTTACGAGGAGAAATACAATATCTTTCAACTAAAAATGATCAGAAAGATTGGATATTTGGGCTATTAGAACTTTCAATAGTACCTCACTTGATGTTTACAGCTTCTGATATGTATAACTTAGGGTCTACTAAGATACATTATTATCAAGGTTATGTAACTTTAAACTATGGGGCTAATCGTTTTCAACTTGGATACGGTAGGACACGTTCAGGTTTTAACTGCTCTGGTGGAGTATGCCGTTATGTACCTGCAACTAAAGGTTTTACATTATCTTATAATTACAATTTCTGATATTTTAAACAATGAGAATAAAAGGAAAACTATATATTTATATTGCATTTTTAGTACTTATCATAACAGCTTGTGATAATATAGGCGAGGAAAATCGATATATAGAGGTAAAGCCAAATGAGGTCAAAAGAGCAGTATTAATAGAAGAGTTTACAGGACAGAACTGTATAAATTGTCCTGAAGCTCATGAGAAGATAGAAGAAATACAAAAAATGTATGGCAAAGAAAATGTTATACCTGTATGTATTTATTCAACACCATTGGCAGAATATCCTTTGAAAACTAAAGTGGGAGAGTTGTACGCTAAACATTGGAAGGTGGAAAGTTTACCATGTGCCATTATAAACAGGTATAGACGTCTTCTACCTGTTCTTGCTTGGAATGGTGTTATTAATAAACAATTACAAAACTCAACACCTATAACTTTATCACTAATCCATAAGTATAGTAAGGATAATAACTCTATTGATATTAGTGTTACCATGAAAAGTTCTGAACCATATAATGGAAAACTTCAAGTGTGGATTACAGAGGATAAAATTCCAGGCAAGCAGAGCTTAAAAGGTAATAAAGAAGATAAAAACTATATTCATAATAATGTCTTTAGAGCAGCTGTTAATGGAACATGGGGAGTTGATGTGAACTTAAAACCTAATGTTGGTGTAAATTCAAATTGCTCTATAGTAATTAACCCAAAATGGAAAGCAGAAAATATTAATATTGTAGCATTTCTATATAATGATAAAGGGGTTGAGCAGGTGATAAAACGATCATTTTAATTAAAACTAAGCTTATAAATATAGACTAATTAAAAAATGAAAAAAATATCAACTTTATTTACATTACTATTATTTTGTAGTATAATAGTTTATGGACAAACAGCAAAAGAGACACTACAGTTTATTGATAAAAAAGGTAATATCATAAAAGACGGTTCTACTATTACAGTAACCAATTATAAAATGAAAACTGTAGAAGAAGAGGATGAACAGGGCTATATGATAAAAATAGACAAAATCGTAATGGAACCCGATATATACATAAAAAATATATCAAATAAGTCTGTACATGCTGGTGTAAAATTGGATATTAGTTCAATACCTACTGGTAATGTCCAGGTGTGCTTGGGAACTTGTACTGTAATTTCTCCAGAATCTAATGAGAGAACATCTGCAGCTAAAGTAATCAGTGAAGGAAAGAAGGAGAATACACAATTGGAGTGGATAGCTGATTATAAACAAAATAATAAAATATCTTGGACACTGGGCTTAACTGCAGGACTATACAAGGAAGAAATTGATGACTTAGGTATTTCAAATTATACATATAATGAGGATGGACCTTGTATAAAAATTAATTTTATTTGTGATCCTGCTGGTATAGAGACTGTAGAAAAAGATAAAAGTAATGTCAAGAAAGAACGTTTTAATTTGTTAGGACAAAAAATAGACAAACCATTTAAGGGTATTAATATTATAAAATATTCTAATGGTAAAACTATAAAACAAATTTTACGATAACAAAAGATTATACTGCTTACTTGTGCCGTTCTTAGACCATATAATAGTGTGTTGATGAACGGCACAAGTAATTTATTTAATAATAAACTCAATCTCTTAGTTCTTTTCAATTCTAAACCATTCTTAACCATCCTATATAAAAACTGTAGGTAGTGTCCTTAAAAGTGTGTAATTCATCTTTCCTTTCTCTGTACTTGCACTGTAAAAGCTAAGCTTTTAGCCTGCAATTAATATTATCCTGATTATCAATAGATTACAAAACATGTCCCAATACAGTTTTTGTAATATAATTTCATGTTGTTAAGCAGGAAGAAAAACATTAGGAGTTTTCAATCATTCAACAAGAAAGAATAACGCTTCACAATAACCATAAAAAACGGAGCGACTGTGGTTGTCGCTCCGTTCTCGCACTTCAGTATGTCATTTGCCGATGCCTCCCACGACATCATTGTTCTGTATCGTTTTGTCGGCTTTCTTTACGGAAGCTTTCAGCTTTCCAAACCTCCACGATAGTCGGATTCCAAAGTTACGCGACTTCTGTTCCCAGTTGTCATAACCAATGTAATCGCCTTGCACGATGCTACTCTTCATGTGGTCATGGTTCGTAAACGGCATCGAGGTGAAGACCGAAACGTTCAACTTATCTTTCAGGAAAGAGCGTGTAAGCGAGAAAGAATAGTAATACCATCGACCTCCGTATCCATAAACATTATCAATGTTGCGCCCGAACTTGCCACCCCCATCGACATTCATCGTGAGTTTCCAAGGCAACTGTTGCTGCAAGCTAAGAAAAGCCTCACCTCCCCATGCGCTCAGGCTGAGATTGGGAGTGGGGATGGACTTCTTCTCATTCGTGATGTTTCCATTCAGATTCAGATTCGTTCCGGCAAAGGGCTGCCACTGTATATAGCCCGAAATCTTAAAGGCACGGTATTTCATATTGTTGGCATAGGTGTACGCAACGATTCCGTCATTGACAAACCGCAAAGTGGTTATCAAATTGTTGGCGAAAGTATAAGAGGGATAGAACGAGAAGGTAACTTTCGGACTCATGAAACTATAGGCAAGCGATATGCTGTGGCTTTTACTACTGTTCAAGTGAACATTACCATAGGTGATGCTGGAAGGTGTCTTGAATACGGCGGGATTGAGATAGGTGATGCCCGGACGTCGGATTTGCATGCCGTAGCTTAGTTTTAACGACTGCGAATCGGTGATTTTATATTGCACGCTCGCAGAGGGCACCCAGTCGTTGAGGTTCCGATGGAAGCCTTCCGCACTGCCATTGGGATAGGATGCCTTCAGATAGCTGTATTCATAGCGGAGTCCAGCACGTGCCGACCATCGCTCACCGTGGAACAAATAAGAGAGATAGGTTGCCGCAACCTGCGTGTCGTGATTGAACAAGCTAATCATATTCTGTTCCTTACCAAAATAAACCATTCGCGAATCGCTTTTGTTGCTGCGGTTGATGTACTTCAACCCCATCTCCATGGTGTGGAGTTTGGCAAGCGGACGGACATAATCTAATTGCACGGTGTGCTCCACGAATCGTTCACGATTTTGCCTTTCGTAGCCTTTGTAATCGATGGGGAAGTTCTGTGTCTCGGCAAAATCGCTCCGGGTGGTGTCGTGGCGTCGCGTAGTTGCCAACATATAGGACAGCGTGAACACCTCTCCCTCTCGCTTGGTTTTGTGCTGATAGTCGGCTCTTCCGTTTAGATTGTAAAACGAATAGCCCGGCATGGTGAATAGCTCTTTGTACTTGTAAAGCAGGTTGTCGTGGGCATCGTAACGTTCTTCAGAGGATATTCCGTTGAGGTTTACCGTGTAATACATCCCCCCGAACGAGAAACTGAGCAGGTTGAGAGAATCAATGTCGTAACTTCCGTCTATATTTCCGTAATGGATATTTACAGGTTGTTTGTTCTTCCCACGTGAATAGGAGTACTCTCCCGATTGCAAATACTTTTTGTAAACTTCGGTCTCGGCATCCACTTCTTTCGCAGCCTGATACATATAGTTGTAGTTCGCGGTGAGAATGAGCTTTCCCACTTGCGTGGTGATGAAACCTCCCGTACCCACGGAGCCACGCGAATTGGCATTGGCTTGAAGCGAGCCTGCCACTCCCTGCAACCTACTGTCGGAAAGGGTTACGATGTTGAGGATAGAAGTGGTGCCTTCTGCATCATATTTCGCTCCCGGATCGGTAATGACTTCTATCTTCTTGATGCTCGAAGCGGGAATAGACTTCAGAATGTCCTTGGCGTTGGAACCCACAAGACTTGGATCGGGATGCCCATTGCGATAAATTTTGAACGAGGAAGAACCTTGTACCTTGATGTTGTCCTGAACGTCCACTGTTACCAAAGGCACTTTCTTCAAAATTTCCAGTATCGTCTTGCTCTTCGCGCTCTCATCGTGTTGCACGTCGTAGGTGAGCTTTTCGATTTCGTTCTTCACCAATTGTCGTTGATGGGTAACCACCACTTCATCGATTTGCTGCAGCCGAATGGTATCAGAGTCAGCCGGTGTTTGTGCTTGTGCGCCCATCGCGATGATGCAGCCCACTATCACGGAGAGGATTCTTGATAATTTTCTCATGTTTTCTCTGTATTGGTTGTTTTGTGTAAAGGCATAGAGAAACAATAACTTTCCCATCGCAATGGGGGCGATAAGTTTAAGTGTCGCTATGTCATTGTTTATTCTCACGTAGTTCAAATATTTTTAATTATCTCTTATAAGCAATTTATTTTTCAGATGAATATCTAAAAAATAGGAAGGGTAGGGATTACTGCCATGCTGCATGAAACAATAACAAACCGAAACTCACCATGGTGCAAAGATACTGATTATCCATGAAAAAATGTGGTAGTGTCCTTAAAAGTGTGTAATTCATCTTTCCTTTCTCTGTACTTGCACTGTTATTTTATTCTTTTCTTTCCAGTTTTTGAATTGATATATTCTTCTTTCATATGTCGTCTTTGTTTCCTCCATCGCCACGGCTGCCAGGAGGAAGATGACAGACTTCTCTGATGGCATGAATGTTCTCATTTGGATGGTTTTCCTGTACTTCCTGTTGAGCCTTTCAGTCCAGTTGGTCGTATATATGCACCTCTCCACTTGGGTCGGGAAGTCCATATACGTGAAGTAGGCACTGTTGCGTTCAGCCTTGTATTTTCTTAGTGCAGGATATTTCCTTTCCCATTTCTCGACAAAGGTAATGAATTGTTCGTATCCCTGTAAGGAATTCATCTCGTTGTTCTCCAATTGGAACACCTCACTGAGCTGCTGCGCCATTACCGGTTTGTCTTTATGTGATGCGCCACTGAGTATCTGTCGCTTGACATGTGCCACGCAGAACTGGTGTGCGGCACCGGGAAAGGCTGCACAGACGGCATTCTCTATTCCTTGCAATGCATCGGAAACGACTAAGTCTATCTGTTCGACGCCTCTTTGCTTCAAGGCCTCAAGCTCGTCTTTCCAGCACAGAGCCTCTTCTGTGGGATGATTGACAACCGTGAGCACCTCCCTGCTGCCGTCTTCTAATACCCCCAGAATGGTATAGTAGGCCTCCTTGGACACCTGTCTGTCCCTACGGGTGGAAATAAAGGTGGCGTCGATATAGACGGCTAAATAGTGGGAGGAAAGGCTACGGCAAAGCCACCGTTCGACGTCCTCACGGCAGCTACAGGCAAGATGCGATACCTGCTGCTTGCTGTAGGAACGACCATAGATGCAATTGGAAATCTCGCCTATCTGCTCCTTGGTAAGACCTTTGGTGTAGAGGAGGTTGAACAATTTGGCACGTTCCTCGCTTTCACTGCGTATCAACCCTAAGAGAATGGGATAGAAGTTTCCGCTGCGACTGCGCGGAATACGGAGCGAGAACTCAAAGCCGTAACTGTACCAACGACGACAACAGAAGCCATTGCATTGCTCATGGGCATTTTCGCTGACGAACAACTCTCGTTCATGATACATCAGGGAGTTCATGATTAAAGACTGAAGAGTTACAAAACCCTCACTACTGCTTGTGTAATTAGAAATAATTTCCGAAATTTGTAATTGTGTAAGTTCCATTTCTTATCTTATTTTATATTTCAAATACAAAGATAATAAAAATATGGGCTTACACACTTTTATAGGACAGTACCAAACAGTAAGTTATCTAATAGATACAATACTAACATATTTTTAACCACCTTATAAACTATCTGTACAATTTGAATCAATAATCGATTAGATATAATTTATATATCCAAAATAAGCAAATAATTATAGTATAAAATATTTACAAAAAGGGTTTTAATATTTTTGGTATTTTTTTCTTTTATAATACGTTAAACAATCTATATGGAAGGATATTTTTACTATAAACTATAATTATGTACCTATTTGTAAAACAGTATTTTACAAGATATGAAACAATCTTAATGATTATGTTACTTAATCCTCTTTTGTTGTTTTACTTAATCCTCTTTTGTTGTTTTACTTAATCTTCTTTTGTTGTTTTACTTAATCTCCTTTGGTCGTTTTACTTAAACGATTTTTATATAATTTTTATTGGTAAATTTTATTTACAATTATAGTTTTCTACACTCAGATTTAATTTTGTTGCGTCGTTACCTTTTTGGCATATAAAAACCAATAATTCTGTTGTATTACTAAATATTATTACATTCAAAAGATTAACAAACGTGGGCAACAAATAACCAACAAAACGTTTTGCTATCTGCACGCTCTGCACGTCTCTACTTAGCAAAAAGAAACAAAAGCCACCTTTTCAAAATCAATCTTTCTTTTGTTATAGCACTCTGCAATGTATTGTTTTTTAATAAATAAAATAGTTTTTTTATTTTAACTTGTATATAATACGAAAAAATGTTAGTAACTTTGCGCATTGATTATGGACTTAAGTATCCTAACGATAGATTTAAAGGAGATAAAAGAAAGTAAATTAGCATTGGAGTACGAATTTGATTCTTCTTACTTTGATGCTATCAATGCACAAGATATACATAAAGGTTCTATCCACCTTAATATAGATATAATGCGTGCAGCTCATGACTATTTTATCTTTGATTTTTCTATTAACGGAACAGTTATAGTTAATTGCGATTTATGCTTAGAGGAAATGGAACAACCTGTTATCACTAAGCAACGTATTGAAGTTAAATTAGGAGTGGATAGCTCTGAACAAAATGACATAATTATGGTGGATGAACGCGAAGCCAAAATAGATGTCTCATGGTATATTTATGAATTTATAGTCCTTGCATTACCAATAAAGCATGTGCATAAACCTGGAAAATGTAATCCTGCTATGATGAGAGTACTTAATAATTACTCTGCCGACCGAAGCGGTGAAAATGCAAAGGCAACAATAGACCCACGTTGGGAAATATTATCAAAATTAAACAAATAAAAAAAATTAAACAATAAAGAATTATGGCACATCCTAAAAGAAGACAATCAAAAGCACGCACTTTAAAAAGAAGAACACATGATAAAGCAGTAGCACCAACTCTTGCTATATGTCCTAATTGTGGCTCTTATTATATATATCATACAGTATGTTCTGATTGCGGATATTATAGAGGTAAAGTTGCTATTGTTAAGGACACAGCCGAATAATGAGTAAAATAAACGCTATTATCACTGGAGTAGCTGGCTACGTTCCTGATTATGTTCTTACTAATGACGAGCTGTCAAGAATGGTAGACACTAGCGACGAATGGATAACTGCACGTACAGGAATAAAGGAAAGGCATATCCTAAAGGAAGAGGGCTTAGGTACTAGTTATATGGCTAGGAAAGCAGCAAAAGCTCTATTAGCTAAGACTGGCGTTGATCCTGATAGTATTGATGCTGTTATTGTAGCCACTACAACTCCAGACTATGTTCACCCCTCTACATCTTCAATAGTTTTAGGTAAACTTGGTTTAAAAAATGCCTTTGCCTTTGACTTTTCTGCTGCTTGCTGTGGCTTTCTTTATGCCTTTGATGTAGCTGCTAATATGATAGAAAGCGGAGTACATAAACGCATAATAGTGATAGGGGCAGATAAAATGTCTTCTATAACCGATTATACAGATCGTTCAACTTGCGCTTTATTTGGTGATGGCGCAGGTGCTGTAATGGTTGAAGGTACCGAAGAGGAAGGTGTAGGGTTAATAGATTCTTATCATCGAACAGATGGTAAAGGGCTTCCGTTCTTACATATAAAAGCTGGTGGTTCGGTATGTCCTGCCTCACAATTTACCGTTGACCACAGATTGCATTATACATATCAAGAAGGTCGTACAGTCTTTAGATATGCAGTAACAGCAATGGGCGACGACTGTATGCTTTTAGCCGATAGAAATAAATTATCGGTAGATGATATAGATTACGTAATTAGCCACCAAGCAAATCTTCGTATAATAGAGGCTGTAGCAAGAAGAATAGGAATTCCTATGGATCGAGTACTTGTAAATATTCAGCGTTATGGAAATACGAGTGCAGCTTGTATGCCATTAGTATTATGGGACTTTGAATCAAAGTTAAAGAAAGGCGATACAATATTCTTTACAGCATTTGCAGCAGGATTTTCTCATGGTGCAACTTATTATAAGTGGGCATACGATGGTGCTAAGTCTGTAAAAGAATAAAATTCATACAAATATTTGCGCATCTTTCTTTTTTTGATAAAAGATAGGTGCGTTTTTTTGTTTCTTTTAAAAATGATATTTTTATGTATAAAGCAGGATTTGTAAATATTGTAGGAAATCCCAATGTAGGTAAAAGTACTTTAATGAACCAATTAGTAGGCGAAAAGATAAGCATAGCAACTTTTAAGGCTCAAACAACACGCCATAGAATTATGGGGATAGTTAATAAGCCTGATATGCAAATAGTCTTTTCAGACACACCCGGAGTATTAAAGCCAAATTACAAGATGCAGGAAATGATGCTTAAGTTTTCTGAATCAGCATTGGCAGATGCAGATATACTGCTTTATGTTACAGATATAATAGAAACACCAAATAAAAATGCGACCTTTTTAGAAAAAGTTCGCGAAATGACTATACCTGTACTTCTGCTTATCAATAAGATTGATGAAACGACTCAAGAAAAGTTAGTACAGATAGTTGAATTATGGCATACGTTATTACCTAAGGCAGAAATATTACCTATATCAGCAAAAAACAAGTTTGGTATAGATATACTAATGAATCGAATAAAAGATTTACTACCTGAAGGGCATGCTTATTTTGATAACGACCAGTTTACAGATAAGCCTGCAAAATTTTTTGTAACAGAAATAATTCGTGAAAAGATATTACGTTATTATGATAAAGAAGTGCCCTATTCCGTAGAAGTGGTAGTAGAACGCTTTAACGAGTCAGACAAACGAATACATATAAGTACTATTATTTATGTAGAGCGTGAAAGCCAAAAAGGAATAATAATAGGTCATCAAGGTCTGGCACTCAAAAAAGTTTCATCTGAAGCCCGTAAGAGTTTAGAACACTTTTTTGGTAAGCGCATATATCTTGAAACATTTGTAAAAGTAGATAAAGATTGGCGAAATTCACAAAAAGAATTAACTAATTTTGGATATAACCCCGAGTAAATAGAAATAAACTTAATAAAATGGCAAATTTAGTAGCTATCGTAGGTCGTCCCAATGTGGGAAAGTCTACTCTTTTTAATCGTTTGACACAAAGCCGTCGTGCTATAGTTAGCGATACAGCTGGTACAACACGTGACCGTCAATATGGTAAATGTCAGTGGACAGGTAGAGAATTCTCCGTTGTAGATACTGGTGGCTGGGTAGTCAATTCAGATGATATTTTTGAAGATGCTATACGTAAGCAAGTTTATTTAGCTACCCAAGAGGCAGATTTTGTTCTTTTTCTTGTTGATAATGATACAGGTATAACAGATTGGGACGAAGATGTAGCTTCTATTTTGCGTAAGAGTAAACTTCCTGTAATACTTGTAGCAAATAAGGTTGATAATAGCAGTGAATATTACCAATCTGCAGAGTTCTATCGTCTTGGCTTAGGTGATCCTGTATGCATTAGTGCACAAAGTGGTAGTGGAACAGGTGAGTTATTAGATTTATTACTTTCAAAGATGAACGATTTACCTGAAGAAAATATAGAAACAGATATACCACGTTTTGCAGTAGTAGGTCGTCCTAATGTAGGCAAGTCAAGTATTATAAATGCTTTTATAGGTGAAGAACGAAATATTGTAACCGAAATAGCAGGTACAACACGTGATAGTATTTATACACGTTACACAAAGTTTGGTTTTGACTTTTATCTTGTTGATACTGCGGGTATACGTCGCAAAAATAAGGTAACTGAGGACTTAGAGTTTTATTCGGTAATGCGTTCTATAAGGAGTATCGAAAATTCTGATGTATGTATATTGCTGATAGATGCAACACGTGGAATAGAATCACAAGATATGAATATTTTCCAAGTGATACAGCGTAATAATAAAAGTCTTGTAGTAGTTGTTAATAAATGGGATTTAGTTGAAAATAAAGATATAAAAGTAATTAAAACATTTGAAACAGCTATAAGAAATCGTATGGCACCGTTTGTAGACTTCCCTATAATATTTGCATCTGCTTTAACCAAACAACGTATATTTAAAGTTTTAGAAACAGCCAAAGAAGTTTATCAAAATCGGAAAATACATATAGGAACAAATAAGTTGAATGAAGTACTATTACCAATAATAGAAAACACTCCACCACCATCTATAAAGGGAAAATATATTAAGATAAAATACTGTTCTCAGCTACCAAATACTCAAATACCATCATTTATATTTTATGCAAATCTTCCACAATACGTGAAAGAACAATATAAAAGATTTTTAGAGAATAAAATCAGGGAGAATTGGAAATTAACAGGAAGTCCAATTAATATTTTTATAAGACAAAAATAGTGAAGATTGAAAAAATTAAATAGAATAATATTTCCCTTATTAAGTATTTTTATTTTTACAGCATGCACTAATAAGCCTAAAGCTAATACAGGTTATATAGCCGCTAAAGCTGCTAAAAATTATTATAAAGACTTGATAAATGGACGTTATGAAAAATTTATATATGGAACATTAGCTGAAAATAAAATTCCAGAATCTTATGAGAAACAGCTTATAGTTAGTTTAAAAGATTTTATAGCTACGCAAACAGATCAGCATAAAGGAATAAAGTCTGTGTCTATAAATAGTTTTAATTTAAGCAAAGATGAAAAGTCGGCTAACGTTTTTCTAATATTACATTATGTAGATAAAACAACAGAACAGATATATGTGCCTATGATTAGATTAAAATCTAAATGGTATATGCGTTAAATAGGAGTATTGTTTATTGCTATTGAACTCAAGATTTGCTAAATAATTTCTTATTCTATTAAAGATTTCTTATTTTTGCATAGTACATCTTGCAACAGGTAGTGATAAGTCTAATTTAATTTGTTCTTATTTTTACTATATTTGCAGAAAAATAAATAATATATGCAATCAAAAAAACATTTTTCAGTACTTGTTCACGATCAGGCAAAGAAATATGGACCGAAACCAGTTATAACCTTTAGAAACTTTGGTAGCTCAAAGTGGAAAACTGTGTCATGGAATCAATTTTCTTTGCGTGTAAAACAAGTATCAAATGCATTTTTAAATTTTGGAGTTAACCCCCAAGAGCATATAGCGGTATTCTCTCAAAACTGCATACAATATTTATATACAGATTTTGGAGCTTATGGCGTTCGTGCTGTTTCAATACCATTATATGCTACAAGTTCCGAACAGCATATACAGTATGTTATAAATGATGCAGAAATAAAATATATTTTTGTAGGTGAACAAGAACAGTATGATAAGGTTATTAGTATTTTTTCATTATGCGCTACATTGGAACGAATAATAATATTTGACCCAAATGTTAAGATTAATCCTTATGATACAAATTCTATATTTTTTGAAGAATTTTTGGAATTAGGCAGTGGATTACCCAGACAATCGGAAGTAGAAGCTCTATGGAAAAGCTCCGAATATACAGATATTTGCAACATTCTTTATACTAGTGGTACTACTGGCGAAAGTAAAGGTGTTATACTAACAGACGGAATGTATAATGAATGCATCCTTGCAAACAAAAAATGTGTTCCAGTATCTTCAAAAGATCGTGTTATAAATTTCTTACCATTTGCTCATGTATTTGAAAGAGCATGGTCCTACCTTATACTATCTTGTGGAGGAGAACTTATTGTAAATACTTATCCAAAAGAAATACAAGAAAGTTTGAAACAGACACATCCTACATGTATGGCTTCTGTTCCACGCTTTTGGGAAAAAGTATTTGTTGCAATAAATGATAAAATAGATTCTGGTAGCTTTATACAGCGTAAACTTTTTAAAAAAGCTTTATCTATAGGGCGTAAAAGAAATATACATTATAAATGTCGTTGTAAGTATGTTCCGCCACTATTAGAACTAAAATATTTTATAGTAAATAAGTTAATATTTAGTAAAATTCGGAAAGAATTAGGTTTAGAAAAACCTAATATTTTCCCAACAGCAGGTGCTTATGTTTCGCCAAAGGTTGAAGAATTTATACATAGTATAGGAATTTTTATGATGGTTGGTTATGGCCTTACAGAAAGTGGAGCAACTGTTAGCTGTGATACTAAAACAAAGCCATTGACTATAGGTTCTGTAGGTAGAATTATTGATGGCCTAAAAGTTAAAATTGGAAAAGATAACGAGATATTATTAAAAGGACCAACAATAACACCAGGATATTTTAGAAAAGACCATATAAATAAAGTTGCATTTGATGAAGAAGGATTTTTCCATACAGGTGATGCTGGATATATAAAAGATGGAGAATTATTCTTGACAGAACGAATAAAAGATTTATTTAAGACATCTAATGGTAAATACATCGCTCCTCAAATGATAGAGTCAATGTTACTTGTAGACAAGTTTATAGAGCAAGTAACTATTATTGCTGATCAACGCAAATATGTAACAGCTTTAGTCGTTCCCAAATTCAAAATACTTGAAAATTGGGCAAATGAGAATGGTATAAAATATACAGATTATAAATCACTTTGTGAAAATGAAAAAGTTCAAAAGATGATGAAAGGACGTATTGACACTATACAGCAATTACTATCATCTTATGAACAAATAAAATGTTTTACTTTGATTCCACATGAATTTACAATGGAAAATGGTGAACTTACAAATACTTTAAAAATTCGACGTGGAGTTATTAATAATAAATATAAAGAGATAATAGATAAGATGTATAAGTAAAATAACTTTGTTTAGTATTATCCCTAACTATTAGAATTTAATAATCAAGCAAGTGATAACAGCAGAACAATTAAAAGATGTAGTTGAGAGAGTAAAGTCTTTAAACCATTATTTACATATAGATGATAAACGTATTGAGTTTGAAGAAGAACAATTGCGAACTCAAAGTCCAGATTTTTGGGAGGATGTAGAGCAAGCTCAATTACAAATGAAAAAAGTAAAAGGAATAGAGAAGTGGATTAAAAGTTACGATAGTGTAAAGGCACAAGCAGATGAGCTACAGTTAGCATACGATTTTTATAAAGATAACCTTATTACCGAAGCAGAAGTAGATGATATGTATAAACATTTAATAGAGTCTATCGAGAAAATAGAGCTATTAAATATGCTGCGTCAGAAAGAAGATTCTATGGACTGTGTTATGAAAATAAATTCTGGTGCAGGTGGTACAGAAAGTCAAGATTGGGCATCAATGCTTATGAGGATGTATATGCGTTATGGTGAAGCTCATGGCTACACAGTTACAATATCTGATATTCAAGAAGGTGATGAGGCTGGTATAAAGAGTGTTACCATGAAATTTGAAAATGGAGATTATGCTTATGGATACTTAAAAAGCGAAAATGGAGTTCACCGTTTAGTTCGTGTTAGCCCTTTTAATGCACAAGGAAAGCGTATGACAAGTTTTGCCAGTGTCTTTGTTACACCATTAGTTGACGATACCATTGAAGTATATGTAGACCCCGCTAAACTAAGTTGGGACACTTTCCGCTCTGGTGGTGCAGGTGGACAAAATGTAAATAAAGTAGAGTCTGGCGTAAGGCTTCGTTATTGGTATGAAGATCCAGATACAGGCGAAAAGGAAGAGATACTTATTGAAAATACAGAAACACGTGACCAGCCTAAAAATAGAGCTAAAGCTATGCAGTTATTGAAATCTCAACTATATGACCGTGCTATGAAAAAACGCATGGAAGCACAAGCCCAAGTTGAAGCATCAAAGAAGAAAATAGAGTGGGGAAGTCAGATACGAAGTTATGTATTTGATGACAGGAGAGTTAAAGACCACAGAACAAACTGTCAAACTACAGATGTAGATGCTGTTATGAATGGTAAGATAGATGAATTTATCAAAGCATATTTAATGGAATTTTCAGAAGACAAATAATAAGACATATATAAAATAAATCCTAAAATAATATTTACTATGAGCGGAAATAGAAAAAGACTTAGAAACAAAAGAGAAAAACAACAAGAAAAGCAAGCTAATTTAGTTATTAAATGGATTTTTTTCATCCTATTAATATTAGCAATAGCTATGATGCTCTTTTCTAAATATATTCTTTAATTATGAGTAGCGGAAAAGAGATAGAACGAAAATTTCTTGTTCATAAAGATATGGATTGGATGGCTCATGTTTACAGTTCCTCTCATATACAGCAAGGATATTTTACATCACTAAATACTGTTAGAATACGTATAAGAGATAATAAAGGATACTTAACAATAAAAGGCCCCTCAACCAATGGTGGACTTACTCGATATGAGTTTGAAAAGGAGATAACTTTATCAGAAGCTAACGAATTA
Organism: uncultured Prevotella sp.; assembly: GCA_946998295.1. Taxonomy (GTDB): domain Bacteria; phylum Bacteroidota; class Bacteroidia; order Bacteroidales; family Bacteroidaceae; genus Prevotella. The sequence continues at coordinate 27,341 of CAMPYS010000007.1, read as the reverse complement.
ATGAAATTATGCGAACCTAACATAATAGATAAACATCGTTATCTTGTTGAATGGGAAGGAAAAACATACGAGATAGATGTTTTCCATGGTGATAATGAAGGACTGATACTTGCAGAGATAGAGCTAACTTCTGAAACAGAAAAATTTTCTAAACCTAAATTTATAGGACTTGAAGTTACTGGAGATAGACGATTTTATAACTCGCAGATGAGACGAAATCCATTTAAGGCTTGGAAAGATACTTTACCAAAAGAGTACCAATAAGCCAACCTAATGCACATCCTATAGCATCAGCCAATAGGTCTAACCATTCTCCATTTCTTCTGTTTGAAGTGCAATAAGCCTGTAACAGTTCTATAAGTCCACCAAATAATATTGGATAAATAAATACCCAAGCAGAAAACTTAGTTAATTTGACTTTTATTTTCTTTCGAGAGTGAAAGTATTCGTGTGCTATAGTCATACTGTATATAAAGAATATAGCAATATGGGTCCATTTATCTATAAATGCTATCGAAGATAAAGGAGTTTTTGGAACATCCATTAAGCATACATATAATATTATTAATGTTAATAATATAGTTATTGGAAACTTTTTTAAAAATCTTATAATATCCATAAATCGCTGATTATTTAACGCAAAAGTAATAAATATTTTTTTTATATTTGCATCTATCAGAAAACTCATTACAACTAAACAATTATAGATTATAATATATAGTTATGTATATTAAAAACTTTTTTTATTTTTCAAAAACAGATCGTTTTGTAATTCTATTTGTGGTATTTTTAGGTATATTAGCAATTGCTACTATTTATATAATGGGAACAAGCGATGAGATTACTATAGTTTCTAAAGCTGATAGTATTTTAAATAAACGTAAATCATATTATTATAATATATATAATAAGAAAAAATATTCATCTTATGAATTGCCAAATGGTAGAAAGGTAGAACTTTTTCCTTTTGATCCAAATACAGCAGATGCAGAAACTTTATACCGTCTTGGATTTACACCATTTCAAATTAGAAATATTTATAAATATAGAGAAAAAGGTGGAGTGTTTCGTTCGCCAGAAGATATAGCTAAGTTATATGGGCTAACACGTAAAAAATATGAAGAGTTAGAGCCATATATTCATATTGGAGACGAGTGGCTTCCTGCTTCTACATTAGATAAGATTAAGCAATATGAGCAAAATAAAATTCTTGAAAGGCAGAAAATACACGAGGCATACGAGGCTTATAAAAAGAATGATACTTATGTAGCATATAAAAAGATAAGTCGAGATACAGTAAAATTTCCTATAAAAATAAAGGTTGGACAGCATATTAACATAGCTATTGCAGACACTACACAACTAAAAAAAGTGCCTGGAATAGGTTCAGGCTGGGCAAGAGCAATAATTAATTATAGGGAAAGATTAGGCGGATATGTAGATGTTGGACAATTAAAGGAAATAGACGAATTTCCTTTAGAATCATTACCATTTTTTGAAGTTAAAAGAAGCTCAATACGTAAGATTAATATCAATAAACTTAGTATTAATCAGTTACGTAAACATCCCTATATTGATTTCTATATGGCAAAACGTATATTGGATTATAGACGTTTGAAAGGCGACATAACAAGTTTATCTCAACTTAGATGTTTAAAGGAGTTTCCACCAGCTGTAATAAAACGCTTAGAGCCTTATATATGTTTCTAATATAATTTTAGAGTAGATTAGATAATTCAAATAGTCTGATAGTATTACTTCCCTTTATCAATATATATTGATTTACAGGACAATTTGTTTTTATATATTCTTTTACTTCTGTTATATCTTTAAATTTCTTGAAAGTACTATTTGTTTGTTTAAATTTATCACCTACTAACCAAACGTTGGACAGTCCGCAGTTATTAATTAGTTCTATGATTTTTTGATGCTCTATTGCAGAAGACTCTCCTAACTCATTCATATCTCCAAGTATAAGCATTTTATTTTTAACATCCATAATTTTAAAATTATCAATAGCAGCTTTCATACTTGAGGGATTAGCGTTGTAAGCATCTACAATTAGATTATTTTTTTTAGTTTTAATCAATTGTGACCTATTATTGTTGGGAATGTAATTTTCTAAAGCATGGCAAATATCTTCATCACTAATATTGAAATGCACCCCTATGGCAATTGCAGCCAGTAGGTTATCAATATTATAAGAGCCTATAAGGTGTGTTTTTACTTCATGCCATGTGTCATTGTTAGCAGATTTCCATTTAAAGTTTAAGAAAGGATTACAATTTACAAATTCTCCTTGTATATGTGCCGAACTATTTTGTCCATAGGTTGTTAAATTTGATATATGCCTATCCTCAGCCATTTTAACCAAGTTCTTATTGCTATTATTTAGGAATAATAAGCAATTGTTAGTTTTAAGATAATCGTATAATTCTCCCTTTGTTTTCTTTACACCCTCAAAACTACCAAATCCTTCTAAATGAGCATAACCTACATTAGTAATTAGTCCACAAGTTGGTTCAACATATTCAACCAATTTCTTAATATCACCTTGATGAGATGCTCCCATTTCAATGACAGCAATATTATGTGTGTGGTTTATTCTTAAAAGAGTTTTTGGCACACCTATATCGTTATTGAAATTGCCTTCTGTATGTAGTACATTAAATTTTTTAGTTAACACAGTAGATATAAGCTCTTTAGAAGTTGTTTTTCCATTTGTTCCAGTTATCCCTATTATAGGAATATGAAACTCTTCTCTATGTTTTTGGGCTATCTTTTTATATGTAATCAGAGAGTCCTCTACGAGTATGAGTTGTGGACTATTAGAATCGTAATAATCTTTATCATCAACTATAGCATAACTACAACCATTTTCTAATGCAGTTTTAGCAAATTTGTTTCCATTAAAATTAGCCCCTTTTAGTGCAATAAAAATACTATTATTTGGACAGTTACGACTATCTGTTGTAATTATAGGATGCTCTTTGTATATATTATATATTTCTTTAAAATCCATATCTCATTTTTTATTTATATATCTTTATTGCAAAGGTAATATATTGTTATATACTAAGAATATTTTTCAGTAGTAAAATATTTTCTTCTACTTTTGATAGTAAAGAATATACATAAAATAAAAAAGAATTTGGAAATATCAGTATTTTATATGTCTATAGCATAGCAAATCATCTATAATAAAGTATTTGTTTAGATGTTGCTTCTGTATAACTGTGGTAATATTCTTTGTTGTTTGTTATATTTTTTATATCTTTGTCTTATAATAAGAATAAATACAGTATTTATCGATTTAAATTTATTGGAAAATAAATATTGATGGAGAAATAATATATATATATAGTTTCTCCTTGTTTGAAATTTTAATTTTGATATTTTAGATGAATGATTTTAGAAAATATGCAACAAAGCATATAGGAATTGATGGTATGGTACTTGATGATGTTATAAAATACCAAAATCAGTATTTAAATCCATATATATTAGAAGAGCGTAAACTTAACGTAACCCAAATGGATGTTTTTTCACGTCTTATGATGGATCGTATAATTTTCCTTGGAACACAAATAGATGATTATACAGCAAATACACTTCAAGCCCAGTTACTTTATTTAGATTCTGTAGAACCTGATAAAGATATATCAATTTATATAAACTCACCTGGTGGAAGTGTCACAGCAGGGTTAGGAATTTATGATACAATGCAATTTATTACAAGCGATGTATCAACTATGTGTACTGGTATGGCTGCATCAATGGGTGCAGTGCTTCTTGTAGCTGGTGCAGAAGGTAAACGTTTTGCTTTACCGCATAGTCGTGTAATGATTCATCAACCTTTAGGTGGTGTTCAGGGACAAGCATCAGATATAGAAATAGAAGCTAAAGAGATAATAAAGTTCAAAAAAGAATTATATACAATTATAAGTAATCATTCACATCAACCTTATGATAAAGTTTGGAATGATAGCGATAGAAATTATTGGATGACTTCTGAAGAAGCTAAGGATTATGGAATGATAGACCAAGTTTTAGAACGAAAAAAAGGCGACATATCTGATGAAAGAAAATAAATGTTGCTTATGTGGCAAAACAGAAAAACAAGTAGGGCTTTTGTTGTATGGAGAGACAGGTTGTATATGTTCTGAATGCACGCAAAAGGCTTATAGAATTTTGGAAGAAGCAGGAGTATTAGGTAAAAAATCTCATAGTACTTGTCATTTTGATTTTAATACTATTCCAAAGCCACACGAAATAAAAGCATTTCTTGATGAGTATATAATAGGACAAGATGATGCTAAACGTTATCTTTCAGTTGCTGTCTATAATCATTATAAACGTTTAGAGCAAATAGATTCTACTAAAAAAGATGATGTAGAGATAGACAAGAGTAACATCATAATGGTAGGTTCTACAGGTACAGGTAAAACATTGTTAGCACGGACTATAGCTAAACTGCTAAAAGTTCCTTTTACAATAGTAGATGCCACAGTTCTTACAGAAGCAGGTTATGTGGGAGAAGATGTTGAAAGTATATTGTCTCGATTACTTCAAGTAGCTGATTATAATCTTGAAGATGCAGAGCGTGGTATAGTTTTTATAGATGAAATAGATAAAGTAGCACGTAAAAGTGATAATCCAAGTATAACACGTGATGTTAGTGGCGAAGGCGTGCAACAGGGACTATTAAAGCTACTTGAAGGCACAATAGTAAATGTTCCACCTAAGGGAGGACGTAAACATCCTGACCAAGATTATATTCATGTAAATACAAAAAATATTCTTTTTATCTGCGGAGGAGCATTTGACGGAATAGAACGTAAAATCGCACAACGCTTAAATACACATGTTATAGGTTATAATTCTGTTCAAAATGTAGCAAAGATAGATAAAGAAGATTTACTGCAATATGTTTTGCCTCAAGATTTACGTTCTTTTGGACTAATCCCTGAAATAATAGGACGTTTACCAGTATTAACATATTTAAAACCTCTAAATAGAGATGCTTTACGTAAAATACTAACTGAACCCAAAAACTCTATAATAAGGCAATATATTAAATTATTTGAGATGGATGGTGTTAAACTATCATTTACTGATGAGGCCTTAGACTACATTGTAGATAAGGCGATAGAATATAAGTTAGGTGCTAGAGGGTTACGCTCAATAGTCGAAGCTGTACTTATCGACAAAATGTTTGATATACCATCAACCAATATTAAAGAATATATTGTAGATGTTGATTATGTTAGTACCCAGTTAAGCAAAGCAAATATAAAAGTAAAATAAGCTATAAACAGTATTAATTGGCAAAATGATAGATATAGCAAAGGAACTTAAACATTATTTTGGATTTGATAAATTCAAGGGAGATCAAGAAGCAATTATCCGTAATGTTTTAGATGGAAATGATAGTTTTGTATTAATGCCTACAGGAGGTGGTAAAAGTTTATGTTATCAGTTACCTTCTCTTTTAATGGATGGTACAGCAATTGTAATTTCACCTTTGATTGCATTGATGAAAAATCAGGTAGATGTTATAAATGGTATTAGCTCTGAAAATGGAGTAGCTCATTATCTTAACTCTTCATTGAGAAAGAACGAAATTGATACTGTTAAGAAAGATATACAAGCTGGTAGAACAAAACTTTTATATGTTGCTCCAGAATCTTTGAATAAAGAAGATAATATAAAGTTTTTCCAAACTATAAATGTTAGTTTTTATGCTATAGATGAGGCACATTGTATATCAGAATGGGGACATGACTTTCGACCTGAATATCGAAATATACGTCATGCTATTGATGAAATAGGTAAGGCACCAATAATAGCTTTAACAGCAACTGCAACGGATAAGGTACGTTCTGATATAGTAAAAAACTTAGGTATAGAAGGTTGTGCTGCTTTTAAAAGCTCTTTTAATCGTCCTAACCTTTATTATGAAGTTCGGTTAAAGAAAAATGAGGATGATACTAATAAGCAAATTATAAAATTTATCAAACAGAATACAGGTAAAAGTGGTATAATTTATTGTCTTTCAAGAAAGAAAGTAGAGGAACTTTCTGCAATATTACAAGCTAATGATATAAAAGCTGCCCCATATCATGCAGGGCTTGACTCTGAAACAAGGTCTAAAACACAAGATAGCTTTTTGATGGAAGAGATTGATGTTATAGTAGCAACAATAGCTTTTGGTATGGGGATAGATAAACCAGATGTGAGGTTTGTTATTCATTATGACATACCTAAAAGTTTAGAAGGATATTACCAAGAGACAGGACGGGCAGGTAGAGATGGTCAAGAAGGAATGTGTATAGTGTTCTACTCTAAGCGTGATTTGCAGAAGCTTGAAAAGTTTATGGAAGGAAAACCTATTTCTGAACAAGATATAGGGAAACAATTATTACAAGAAACAGAAGCCTATGCAGAGTCTTCTATTTGTCGTCGTAAGATACTACTTCATTATTTTGGAGAAGATTATCCAAAAGATAATTGTGGAATGTGCGATAACTGTCGTCATCCACAAAAGAAAATAGAAGCAACTAAATTATTAATTATAGTACTTAAATCAGTACGAGCATTAAATGAAAATTTTCGTCAAGAATATATTATAGATTTCGTAAAGGGTAGAGCAACAGATGATATTAAAGCACATAAGCACAATGATTTAGACGAATTTGGCTTAGGCGAAAATGAAAATCCTAAAGTTTGGAATCCTGTTATTCGCCAAGCATTGATAAATGGCTATTTACGTAAAGATGTAGAAGCCTATGGAATTATTAAATTAACAGAATTAGGTATCAAATTTTTAGATAATCCTAAAGAGTTTACCATAGTATTAGATAGAGAATTTAAGTCTGATGATAATGATGACAATATAATGGGCGAATCTTCTGTTTTAGACCCAGAATTATTTTCCATGCTAAAAGCTTTAAGAAAAAAAATAGCTCGTATCCAAAATATACCATCTTATGTTATATTTCAAGACATATCATTAGAGCAAATGGCAATGATGTATCCTATTGATGAAAAAGAACTTCAAAATATTCAAGGAGTAGGGACAGGTAAAGCAAAACGTTATGGTGCAGAATTTTGTACATTAATTAAAAAATATTGTAAAGAAAAAGGTATTGAACGTCCAGAAGAATTACGTGTTCGTACAGTTGTAAAACGATCTATGCAGAAAGTAAAAATAATTCAAAGTATTGATAGAAAGTTACCATTAGATGACATAGCAACAACAGAAGGACTTGAATTTGGAGAATTACTTTTCAAGATAGAGGAAATAGTATACAGTGGTACAAAGTTGAATATCGATTATTTTCTTTATGATATTTATGACGAGGATAAAATAGATGATATATATGATTATTTTATGGACAGTACAACTGACAGTATAGATGAGGCTTTAGAAGAATTAGGCTCTGACTATACAGAAGAAGAAATACGTTTAGTTCGTATTAAGTTTATATCAGAAATGGCTAATTGATTATATTTTTATAACTTTGTAAAGTACATCAATAAATCGGGATGTAGCGCAGTTGGTAGCGTACTACGTTCGGGACGTAGTGGTCGGGCGTTCGAATCGCCTCATCCCGACCTCTTATATGAAATAAGAGATTAAGAGGATGGGTACTGTCCTATAAATGTGATAAAATAGATGTAGTACTGTATAAAAAAGCTGAGCCTATTTAATAGACTCAGCCAAATATTAACAAAAATAATAATAAAATAAATATTGTTTCTTTTATTTTGCAGAAATAGTATCCTTAAGTAATAATGTTATTTCTTCTAATACCTCAGGGTTGTCTTTTAACATTGTCTTTGTTGCATCTCGTCCTTGAGCAAGTTTTGTTCCATTGTAACTGTACCAACTTCCACTTTTTTTGATAATATCATTGTCTACAGCTAAATCTAATATTTCTCCAGTTTTTGATATACCTTCACCAAAGATAATATCAAATTCTGCTTTACGGAATGGTGGAGCAACTTTATTTTTTATTATTTTTACTCTTACCCTATTACCTTTTACATCTTCTCCATCTTTTAATGATGTAATTTTACGTATATCAAGACGTACAGAACTATAAAATTTTAGAGCATTACCACCTGTTGTTGTTTCTGGACTTCCATATACAACTCCTATTTTTTCACGTAACTGGTTGATGAAAATGCAACATGTATTAGTTTTACTGATGGTTGATGTTAGCTTACGTAGCGCTTGGCTCATTAATCTTGCTTGTAGACCAAGGTTTGAGTCTCCCATATCTCCCTCTATTTCTTTCTTTGGAGTTAGTGCAGCAACAGAGTCTACTACAAGAATATCAATCGCTGAAGAGCGAATTAGTTGGTCAGCAATTTCTAAAGCTTGTTCTCCATTATCTGGTTGAGAAATCCATAGATTATCTACATCAACGCCTAAGTCTGCCGCATAGAAACGGTCAAATGCATGCTCTGCATCAATAAAAGCGGCTATACCTCCTTGTTTTTGTGCTTCTGCTATAGCATGTATAGCTAAAGTTGTTTTTCCAGAACTTTCTGGACCAAAAATTTCTATTATTCTTCCTCTTGGGTACCCACCTACACCTAATGCTATATCTAAGTTTATACTACCTGTTGGGATAACTTCTACATCTGTTATTTGTTCGTCTCCCATTTTCATAATAGCACCTTTACCAAAATCTTTTTCAATTTTGGCCATAGTGGCTTCTAAGGCTTTAAGGCGATCGTTTGATGAATTTTTATTTATCTTTTCTTCTTTTGCCATTTTCTTTTTTATTTTATTAAAACTATTACCTTTTCTAAAAAAGTGAATATACAAAGGTTATAGTTCTATATCTTCGTTAATTATTTCGTGCCATGGTAGTCCTTGTTTTGCAAGTTCATCTAAAAAAGGATCAGGATCAAAGTCTTCTACATTCCATACTCCGGGTTTCGCCCAAAGACCTTTCAAGAACATCATTGCACCAACCATAGCAGGTACGCCTGTTGTATAGCTTACAGCTTGCATCCCAGTTTCATTATATGCGTCTTGATGCTTACAGTTATTATATATGTAGTATGTTTTTTCTTTTCCATCCTTTATGCCTTTTATTCTGCATCCTATTGATGTTTCTCCATCATAGTTTTTTCCTAAGTCTTTAGGGTTAGGCAGTACGGCCTTTAGAAATTGAAGTGGAACTATTTTTACTTTTTCTTTTATTCCTTTTTTATTTGCTACTGGTGCTTCATACTCTATTTCGTCTATGCGTCCCATTCCAAGTTGTTGTATACAATCTAAATATGTTAGATATTGTTTTCCAAAAGTCATCCAAAAGCGTGCACGTTTTAATGTAGGATAATTTTTAACTAAAGATTCAAGTTCTTCATGGTGCATTAGATATGAATCTTTAGCCCCAATATTAGGGTATGTAAGGCTTTTATGAATTTCTAATGGTTCTGTTTCTATCCATTTTCCGTTTTCGTAAAAAAGTCCTTTTTGTGTTATTTCACGAATATTTATCTCTGGGTTAAAATTAGTCGCGAAAGCTTTATGATGATTTCCTGCATTGCAATCTACAATATCTAAGTATTGTATTTCATCAAAATGGTGTTTTGCTGCGTATGCTGTGAATGCTTGTGATACTCCAGGGTCGAATCCACATCCAAGTATTGCAGTTAGACCAGCTTTTTCAAACTTATCTTTATAAGCCCATTGCCAGCTATATTCAAAGTGCGCTTTGTCTTTTGGCTCATAATTCGCAGTATCAAGATAATTACATTTACTTTGTAAGCATGCTTCCATTATAGTTAGGTCTTGATATGGTAAAGCGAGATTTATTACAAGTTTTGGCTTATACTTGTTGAATACTTTTACCATTTCGCTTACGTTTTCAGCATCTAACTGTATTGTACTAAATGCATTACTATTGTATCCTTTAGTAGTAATAGCATTTACTAAATCGTCACATTTTTCTTTATGATGGCTTGCTATTAATACATCATCAAAGAAATCTCTATTCATAGCCATTTTAAAGGCTGTAACAGTGGCTACGCCACCTGCTCCAATTATTATAACTTTTGCCATATTATTTAATTTTTCAAAAAGATCAAGTGGTTATTTTATTATTTATTTCATCTGATGTTATTCCCATTGCATGCATTATAGAGTAGCCTAATATTTCTTGTTTAAAATTGCCACCTTCCATTGGTTGCATAGCAAATATTGTTACATGTTTTTCTTCATCAGCATAATTTAATTCTTTACGTAATGAGGAATATATGCTACCTTGTTCAGAGTTTGGTATTATCATTATTCGTTCTACTTCTTTATGGTTTATTATAGTGTGGAGAAGGTCTATAATAATATTTTCTTTATTTGTTAATTTATTATCAATAGGTATTGTTGATATAATAAATTCCCCTAAATAGTTATCTTTAAAAGCATGTTCATTTAGCTCTTTAGATAAATCTGATGGTCGAAAATTTTCAATTATGTTAGTCTTTTTGTCGTGTAATATGACAACTTGAGTTTGGTTATTTCCTTGTTTCATTCTTCCATCAAGTGCTATGTTTACTATCCATTGGCTAAAATCAGCCTTAGGAATTTTACGATTAAGCATTCTTTCAAAATTGACGGTAAGGTTGAAAGCTACATGGTCTATATAATCGCCATCTATTATGATTATATTTTTACTAAATTTTATTTTTTCAGTATTAGGGAAATTCATAACTACAAAGTTATATTATTTAAAATGTGATTACAAATATTTAATCTCATTTTATATTTTATTCTATCTTTTATTGTATTAGGAATTTATTCAATGCAAATTTATACATTCTTTTTGGAAACTATTTTGTTGACACTAATAATTTAAGTAGGTCATACAAAAAAGGTAAAAGTTATAGTAAAGTGAATTATTAGTATCTATAATTATTAATCATAGACTAATTATTCAATTAATAAAATATCTTACAAAACTTCTTCGGAAATAGTGTTTGGAACTTCTTTATCTTTTAGTAGCTGTTCTAAGCTTTTATATGTATAAGCAGCTCTATCAGAAATATAATTTGTTACAAATCGTTGACGAAGCTCCATTAGTTTTTGTATTGCATCAGAATATGTGTCCGATGTGATACGTTTAGCCATTTTTTCAGCATTTTTACTATTAAAGCAAAAGTATTTAATTAGCATTTGTTTGAATTGTTCACGTTGCATTTCGCTTATTTGTTCAAGCTGTGAATTTATTTTGCTTTTTGAGCGATAAATTGTAAAAATAAGCTCATCAGGTTCGCCTCCGCGCTGCCCATTATCATATTTCTTTGTATAGTTGAAGTAGCAATCACAAAATCCTTTAGACGAAAGCTCTTCTAATTCTGTTTTTGCAGGTTCTAACACCCTTCTACAAAAATCAGAGAACTTTTTATAGTTGTTTTCTAAGCGTAACATTTTTCTAAACTCTATAGTTTTAATAACGGTACGCCCCTTATCTAACCAAGATTCTATAAACATATATATACGTTGGGTGTACTTGTTTTTGCATGCAAAAACAATTTGTTTACCTAATCTGTGATAGCCAAAGTCTAAGGAAACTAAACGTTCTGCTACAGATTTATCAAGTTTAAGGACTGCATATTTATTATAAATTTTATCTGTAGGAATATAAACATCACATAAGTTAGTAGCTTTAGTATATTTACGTCCCTCAGATGTTTTATATGGTATCTCTACAGGTATGGCTGCAAGCATTTTTAGTGATGTTCTTAGTTGAGGGTAGTGGTTAGGTTCTACACCTAATTCTTTAAAAGGGAGTTTTATTGGCATACGTCCATCTTCGTCAAGTTCTTCAGTTCTAAACATATCATATTTAGTGTTGAGCTTATTATTTAGAATTTTATGAAGTATGGATTGAAGGTTTTCAACAACTGATACTAATATTCTTACTTGTATTAACGAATAGTCATGTCTCATCATTGTTACTGCAATAGGCTGTAGTAGCCATGTTTCTTCCTCTATTGGTATAAGTTCATTGCTTATACTTCGTTTTATAGGCGCCTTTTGTGCTTTTGCTCCTGTTTTACGAACTTTTTCTTTTTTGGGGGTAGAAATAACTTTCTTAGTTGTAACCATATAATAAAAAAATGGGTTATTACATATTATGTAATTGAATAACCTATATTGCTGCAAAGATAAATATTTTTAATAATATAGTAATACTTTATGTAAATAATATTTTGTTTATTCTTTGTTATAGATATATATGTTAAATAAATTTATCTCCATATTTTAATTGAACTTCATTAACATATTTTCTTATTAAAACAGATGCATCTTCTTTTTTACATATAACTAATATACCATCTTTCTCTGCAACAATGTACCCTTGTAACCCATCTATTACGGCTATTTTTTCTTTAGAAAGTTTTATAATATTATTTTTAGAATTTTCTATAATTACCTCTGAATTTATTATCACATTATCAGAGTCCGTTCGATGTTTAGCTTCATATATGCCATACCATGTACCTAAATCTAACCATCCGAAATTACCTTTTAGAAAACAAACTTTATCAAATTTTTCTAATATAGCAAAGTCAATTGATATATTGGTATAAGATGGAAAATGTCGTTTTACAAAATCATTTTCTTGCTTTATATCATAGTTTTTATTTGTTTTTTCAAAGCTACGAATAACTGGAGGTAAAACTTTAGATAAGCATTTTTTTAAAGTAGCTACATTTCCTAAATAAATACCTGTATTCCAAAACCATTCTTTGCTTTTTACAAACATTTCAGCAAATGATTTATCTGGCTTTTCTGTGAAAGCTTTTACTTTTAATATATTTTCATTATCAATAACATCTCCTTTTTGAATATATCCGTATGTCTCATCAGGACGATTGGGCAATATACCTATTGCTAACAGATAGTTGTTCTGGGCAACAAACTTAAAGCCTTTGTTTATGTCATTAATAAAAGATTTGTTATTGACTATACTGTGATCTGATGGAGTTATAATGATATTTGCTTTATTATTAATATGTTGAATACGGTTTACAGCCCATGCTACACTAGGTGCAGTATTACGTTGTATAGGTTCTGCTAAAATGTGTTCATTATTAACGTATGGTAACTGTTTATGTATCAAGTTAAGATAATCTTCATTAGTACTTATATATATATTTTCTTGTGGAATAATTTGCAAGAAACGGTTATATGTTTGTTGTAGTTGGCTTAATCCTTCATTAAAGAAGTCTAAAAATTGTTTTGGATAAGACTCTTTACTGATAGGCCATAATCGTTTACCCCTACCACCTGCAAGAATAATGCAAAAATTATTTGTTTTATTATTTTCTTTTATTTCCATAATAATAGATAAGTAAAAATATATAATCAAAGGTATTATATTTTTTCTATAATAACAAATAAAACATAAAAAGATAGATTCTACTTAAAAATAAGCTATGTCTGTACAGTAAAAAACGTCTCAAGATAGGCTAAATCCTATTTTTTTTCTTAGTCTTGCATTTTGGAATTGAATCTAATTATGTGCTAATTGCTTTTTATGAATCATATTTTTTAAATAAATGTATAATGTGTAACTTTGCATTAGTCATTGATTATTATAAAGACATATAAATGAATTATAAATATTTATTTTCAATTGTATTTTTTATAATTAACATGAACATTCATGCTAATTATATATTATCAGGTTATAAAACTGATACAATATCAAAGAATATAGTTACTAACGATTCTGTATTATTAGATAGTGTATCTTGGGAGACAGATAACGATTCTGTATTAATAGATAGTGTATCTTGGGAGGAAGATATTGAGCAAACGCTTAATAATATAGTTAATAATGATAAACTATCTAATACTACTTCTATAGGTATGCAAGTTTGGGATTTAACAAACGATAAGCCAATATTTAATTATAATGAGAAAACAAGATTACGTCCTGCTTCTACAATGAAATGTATTACATCAATAGCAGCTTTAGACAAGTTAGGTAGTGACTATAAATTTCATACATCTATTTATTATTCTGGAACGTTGGTTGATTCTGTTAATACGCTTTATGGAGATATATATTGTGTTGGTGGTATGGATCCACTACTTACTAATAATACTATAAACGAAATTGTAGATTCTATAAAGGCTTTAGGTATAAACTTAATAACTGGAAATATATATGCCGATTTATCTTTTAAAGATAAAAAAGATTTTGGACGAGGCTGGTGTTGGGATGATAAAAATCCTTGTTTATCACCTTTACAAATAAATTGTAAAGATGATTTTGTATCTGTATTATATCAAAAGTTATTAGACAATAATATTAAAATTGATGGTACTCCTTGCGAGAAACAATTACCAACAAATGCTACTTTAATAATAGATATTACCCATCCTTTATCTAAAGTGATGATTCCAATGATGAAATATAGTAATAACTATTATGCTGAGTCTATTTTTTATCAATTAGCAGCAATTTCTAAAAGACCTTTTGCTACAGCTGTTAAGGCACGAAAAGAAATTTATCATTTAATACGTAAACTTGAACTAAATCCAAAAGACTATAATATAGCAGATGGCTCAGGACTTTCACTATATAATTACCTAACTCCAGAACTTGAAGTTAGGTTCTTGCGTTATGCTTATAATAATTTACATATATATCAATATCTATTGCCTACACTACCTATAGCCGCAAAAGATGGAACTTTAAGAAAACGATTGAGAAATACTCCTGCAGCTTATAAAATATATGCAAAAACTGGAACATTATTTGGTGTAAGCTCATTAGCTGGATATGCTATGGCATCAAATGGTAGGCAGCTTTGTTTTTCTATCATTATAAATGGCTCTATAAATAATCAAATTATGAAAAACTTTCAAGATAAAATTTGTATTGCTTTGTGCGAATAGAATACATTATTCGTCCAAGAACGATAGATTAAGTTCAATTGTAGATTCAATTAAAAAATAAAAATATATTTTATGATATATCCAGTTTTTTAAGGATAAAATAAGCGGATGTAGTTATTTGCCTACATCCGCATTTATTTGGTATTTTGTTTATATACTTAATAATGTAATAACTTTGTCTATAGCATCTTTTATACCGTTAGTATCTTTTCCTCCTGCTTGAGCATAGTGAGGTTGCCCTCCACCACCACCTTTTATTAGTTTTGCAGCCTCTCTTATAGTTTTTCCTGCATTAAGTCCTTTCTCTTTAACTAAGTTGTCGCTTATTATTATAGAGAGTAGGGGCCTGTTTTCATGAATAGATCCTATTACACAAATAAGGTTTTTAGGTATAGCTTCTCTAATTTTGAAAACTATATCTTTAGCAGAAGCTGGTTCTATGTTTAAAACAGCTTTTACTATAGTCAAGTTATTTGTATTTTTAGCATCATTTATTAGTGATGTAGCAATACGGTTTACCTCTTGTTGTCTATAACTCTCTATTTCCTTCTTTAAGGAATCATGTTCTTGTATATATTTTTCTATAGTAGATTTAATATCCTTTGGATTATTAAACATTGATTTTATGTCGTGTACTTTATCTTCTATATTGTATATTTCTTCCTCTGACGATTTACCTGTTAGTGCCTCTATACGGCGTACTCCTGCAGCAACACTACTTTCGCTAATTATTTTAAAAAATCCTATACGTCCTGTAGAGGTTGCATGTATACCTCCACAAAGCTCACAACTTGGACCAAAACGAACTACGCGAACTTTATCGCCATATTTTTCACCAAATAGCGCAATTGCACCCATTTTTTTAGCTTCCTCTATGGGAGTATCTCTGTGTTCATCTAATTTAAAGTCTTGTCGTATCATATCATTTATAATACGTTCTACTTGTCGTAACTCATCCTTTGTTAGCTTTTGAAAATGTGAAAAGTCAAATCTCAAAGTGTCAGGACTAACAAAAGATCCTTTTTGCTCTGCATGTTCACCAAGTACTTGTTTTAAGGCATAGTCTAATAGGTGAGTTGCTGTGTGATTTGCCGCAGAAGCATTACGTTTATCAGTATCAACACATGCCATAAAGTTGGCATTTATATCTTTAGGAAGCTCTTTTATTATATGTATGCTTTGATTATTTTCTCGTTTTGTATCTATTATTTCAATAGTTTCATGCTCGTTTACTAATACACCTTGATCACCAACTTGACCTCCCATCTCTCCATAGAATGGAGTAAAGTCAAGAACTATTTCGTAAAAAGTTTTTTTCTTTTGTGTTACTTTGCGGTAGCGTAATATATGGCATTCATATTCTGTATAGTCATATCCTACAAATGTTTGTTCTCCTTCTTGTAGGGAAATCCAATCTCCATTTTTAACAGTGGCAGCATTACGAGCTCTTGCTTTCTGCTTTGCCATCTCATTTTCAAATTCTTTGACATTAACAGAAATACCATTTTCACGGCAAATTAATTCTGTAAGATCCAAAGGGAAACCGTATGTGTCAAATAATTTGAAAGCCTCTACGCCACTTAAAATGCTATTAGAATTCTTTTTCATACTATCCATAGACTCAGATAGTAATGTTATACCTTTTTCCAAAGTACGTAGGAAAGACTCTTCTTCTTCTTTTATGACTCTTGTTATTAACTCTCGTTGGGCTGTAAGTTCTGGGTATGCAGTACCCATTTCATATATAAAAATATTAAGTAATTTATATATAAATGGATCTTTTTGACCTAAAAAAGTATATGCATAACGTACTGCTCGTCTAAGTATTCGGCGGATAACATAACCAGCTTTTGCATTACTGGGAAGTTGGCTATCTGCTATAGAAAAAGCTACAGCACGAAGGTGATCAGCTACAACCCTCATAGCTATGTCTATTTGTTCTTGCTTGTTAGCAGCTTCTCCATTTTTACCTGTAGGAGTAGTAAAACCATAATGTTTATTACTAATATTTTCTATTTCTTTAATTATAGGTTGAAAAATATCAGTATCATAATTAGACTTTTTTCCTTGTAGCATACGTACTAATCGCTCAAACCCCATACCTGTATCTATAACATTCATGGCTAAAGGTTCTAAACGACCATCGGCTTTTCTGTTGAATTGCATAAATACGATGTTCCAAATCTCAATAACTTGTGGATTGTCTTTATTTATAAGCTCTCTACCAGGTACTTTTGCTTTTTCCTCTTCTGTACGTGAGTCTACATGTATTTCGGAACAAGGACCACAAGGACCAGTGTCTCCCATTTCCCAAAAATTATCATGTTTGTTGCCATTTATAATATGATCAAGTGGCAAATGTTTTGCCCAATATTCTGCAGCTTCATTATCTCGAGGTATATCTTCGTTAGGACTTCCTTCAAATACGGTTACATATAGATTTTTAGGGTCTAATTTTAAAATATCTACAAGATACTCCCAAGCGTAATCTATAGCTTTTTCTTTAAAATAATCACCAAAACTCCAATTACCTAACATTTCAAACATTGTATGGTGATATGTATCGTGTCCAACCTCTTCTAAGTCATTATGTTTTCCACTTACACGTAAACATTTTTGTGAGTCTGTACGACGACGTGGTTTGGGATCTTTTGTTCCCAATATAATATCTTTCCATTGGTTCATTCCTGCATTTGTAAACATTAATGTAGGGTCATCCTTTATAACCATTGGAGCTGAAGGTACTATGACGTGGCCTTTTGATTTAAAAAAGTTCTTGAAAGATTCGCGAATTTCATTAGCTGTCATCATATTATTATTTATTTCTTAATATTCTAAAATTCATTGAAAAGTGTTGCAAAGTTACAGTTTTTTTGCTATTTTTGCAAATCATTTTTGTTATTGACTCTAAAAGCTGTAAGGATTAAAAGTGTTGTTAAAAACTATTTATTTAAATAACCTAATAAGGTGCTTTAGAAGTATAAAAACTATATAATTAAGTATAACTTATGGGTGAAGATTCACAGAAACTATATTATTCTATAAAGGAAGTTGCAAAGGAAATAGGAGTATCAGAGAGCTTGCTGCGTTTTTGGGAAACAGAATTTCCATCTTTACACCCTAAGACTACAGGTAATCGTGTACGCCAATATACCGATAAAGATATAGAGCAGATAAAGTTGATTTATAACCTTGTGAAAGTGCGAGGTTTTAAAATAGCAGCTGCAAGAAAGATGATTCAAACTAATAAGTCTGGAGTAGATATGAGTCATCAAGTGATGGAAACACTTATAGATGTTAGAAATGATTTGAAAGAGATAAAAAATATGATAGATGGTATAGTTTGAAATTTACAGTAGATATTATAAAAGACAATAAATATTAATTAAATAATGCACTAACAATAAATAAAAGGTATGAAAAAAATATTATTAGTAGTAGCTGTATGTGCTTCATTTTTTGCATGTCAGCATAAAGGAAAGCAAACAAGTAATGCATCAGATGCAAAAGACTCTATAGATACAACTATAGTAAAGAACGATTCTACTCATTATGCAGGAGAAATACCAGCTGCAGATGGACCCGGTATACGTTATGATATAGTTTTATCGAATGATAGTACAAATGGTTTTGCATTAACAGAAACAGATCTTGCTGCAGAAAAAGGTAAAAATATTGTTAATAGATACACAGGTAAGGCGCAACTTATAGAAAAAGATGTAAATGGTGCAAAAAAACAAGCATACAAGTTTACTCTTACTAAAGGTAACGCTATTTACTTGTTAAAAGTGGATAGTACTACATTGCGATTAGTTAATGAAGACTTAGAAGAGTCAGTTAACAAAGGATTAAACTATGATTTAAAGGTAGTTAAGTAAGCTATCATAGTCTTATATATAAAAATTAAGAGGATTTCTAAATTAGAAGTCCTCTTAATTTTTGGTAGTGTTATTGTTTGAAATTTTGGTTATAGGTGTAATAAATTACTTAACAACTATTTTTTTCCCATTTATAATATATACACCATGTGGTAAACAATCTGTATTAATAGCTTTGCTTTTTATTTTTTGACCTTGAAGGGTATATATATCATATAAATTATTGTTGATAGTATTACCTATAATATTATTCGTTATTCCATAATACACTATTCCATTTCCATCATTAATTCCTCCTGCATAATCAAGTATCTCCCAATTTATTGAACGTGCTTGTTTAACATGTACATCTAAAATTTTATTTCTTTCATTTTTATTTTTAGTATCTATTATGAATAGATGGCATTTTTCCTTACGATCATTTCTATTTGGTAGTGTATTAATGAATTGTATCATATATTCTCCATAAATATTATTACCATTGCAGTAAATTGTTTCTAAGAACTTATTATTTGTTACATCTAACTGTGTTAAGGCATTTTCTGATAAGTCTATACCTATAAGTTTTTTGTTATTTTCAATGTTTATCAGTGAAAGTTTATTGTGATATGCCAAAAATCTACTAAGCTCTTTATTATTTGATAAATTTATATTTTCTATTTTATTTTCACTACAATCAAGTTCTGTAATATGTTTATTTGCATCTATATTTAATGTAGTTAAATTATTTTTACTACAGTGAAGGTAATTTAAATTTGTAAGGTTTGAAACGTTAAGTTCTGTAAGATAATTTTCGTTGCACCATAAACCTGTAAGTTCTTTTGCTTTAGAAACATCAAGTTTTGATAGCTTAGCTTTAGAACAGTCAAGATTTTTTATTTTTCCACGTATAGTGATAGTAGGAGATTTTACAACTGCCATTCCTCCATACTTTAGCTCTGCACCTTCTATTTGCACTTCTCCTTCATTTTCTATCGAAAGCATTATGTAGTCTCCTTTGTTTGCTTTCGTTGTCATAATTATTTCTGATTGTGTTACAGGATTTTCTTCTATTTTTTCTATGTTTATATTATCAAGATAAAGAGCTTGTGAATTTTCCGTATCTGTAGTCATAGCATGGAAACCTATAAATATTATACCTTTATCGTTACAAGTGAAAACACATTCTTTCTTTTCCCAATTATATTCGCTTGCAATTTCAGTTATTGGTATTAACTGTTGTTGCATTGACTTAGAGTTATCCTCTTTGCCTAATTTAACTTCATATTTTTCTTTACCAATACTCTTTATATCAAATTTTAGTTTATACTTGCAACCCTTTTCAACTTTAATAAATGGAGAAATAACCCAATCATCTTTAGGCCGATCACTCCCATATATACGTAAATAACCATAGTCGTTAATGTAATCCCACGAGATATTATCATTATCTATGTTTTCTGTAGTAAAAAGTAAGAAGTTACTATTTTTTGAAAAATCTTCATTGTAAGGTATAGTAAATGGTTTCCCAGCAAGTAATTTGTTAGAAGAACTTGCAATACCTACTGTTGTTTCATCAACCCAAGGAATAACATCATAAAAACATCGTATAGGTTTATCAATATCATAGGTATCAGTAAATGGCGACTTTGCTTCAGTTGAAACTATTTTCTCATCAGGCATTCTTCTTATTTTATATTTTACAGAAGAAGGATTAATATATCCATTATGTAGACCTTTAGTTTGTGGTTGCCAAGTTAATATAAGTGTGTTGTCGGTAGAACCACGCTTCAACTTAACATTTTCTACAGGGCAAGGAGTATCATTGCCTATGTAGATTTTTTTAATATTTGTTTTTTCACCTTCTCCAAATTCGTTGCTAATCACTATACAAAAATCATGATAGCCTTGTGTTGTTTCTAAAGTTGTTTTAACTGTATTCCCTGGTTGTGTAAATCCTGTACTTTTTTCTATATTATCAATTAATATTTTATATTCTAATTTGTTAGTCAAAGTTTTGCCTGCATGGGTTGTTGTGGGAGCTTTAAACGTAATTGTACCATTTAATGCGCCGTCTACAAAGTTTATAATTACATTATCTGCTTTAGCTGGAGCGTCTTGAAGGACTATCTTATCTCCTGTCCAAATAGATACGAATTCTTCTTCATGTGGAAAAGTTTTTATCAACGTTGTCTTGGCATTATTAGTATCTATTTTATAAAGAACCCCAGCTGTACTTGTTGCGGCTGCCCAGTATAATGTGTTATTATCATTTGGAAGAAACGTAGCACTCTGTTGGTATTCAGTTGGACTGACTCCTGTTGAACCTATATATTTTGTAGTACCTTTATTTTTATCTATTTTATATAGGGCACCTATATTGCTTATTCCATATAATTCCCCTTTATCATTAAATGCCATAGAAATAAATTTAGTATAATCCATATATGCTATCTCTCGCTTTGTACGTGTAGATACATCAAGAGAACCTAAATAATTATCATTTCCTTTAGTATAAAATGTATATATTTGTTTTGTAATAGGATCATAAGCTAATACCTGAGCTTCTACTATAAAATTAGCAGGTACCATTGCTTTAGTTATAAGTTTAAAATCATTATTGACATCATATATTAACATTGCAGATTCTTTACCATAAGCAGTGGTATGAGTATTAAATACAAAGTATCTGTTATCTGCCTTTACTGCCCCACAATTAGGTTCTGTTTGTAGTGAATTTAAAAACTTAAAATTATTATTTCTTTCTGTACTAAATTTATATATACCTGTTTCCATTGACTGTATATTTGAGGATACCAAATGGCCATAAAGCATATAATCGAGAAATTTTACTCCATTATTAGCATTTGCTATAGTAATAAACATAAGCAGAAGTAATGTGTAAATTGTTTTTTTCATAAATAAGTTATTAATATGTTTTATATTTAGTTATTTGTATACTATATTAGGTTGTTTATTTGCAAATATAATAATTATATTTTATAATACTTACTAAAAGTTATTATAACGTAATTTTTTGTATAATAATTTGCTGTTTGATAAAATATTTATAAGAAAGATGTTTACAAATTATTATAGCTGTGATGCTTTCAAAAATTTGGAATTATGGTATATGCTTTACGGATCATGCAGCAACAGTATACTACTATAAACAATTTAACTGCATTTTAACAGTTTCATGTATAGCTTTTGGAATACAGTTAAAATTTAAGGGTGTTCTATCTGGATATTTAAGCTCTTTTGAATTTTAGCGTATGGCAATAATTTTATTTATGTTTTTTGTAATAATCTATTGCAGCCTCAATATTTGCTTTCACAGCTTTAGAAGAATAAGTAGCTCCTGTAACACCATCTATATTATGTATATTAGATAGTTTTTTATTATTAAATTTAGGAAGCATAATAGATTTAACTTTTGTAAAGAACTTAGGAGTTTCATTATTTTGTAGCGGTACTATCTTTATAATTTTATTATTTTTAATGTACACCTCTAAAGGAGTAGCACCTTTAAAACCTTTAATATTATGTGAAATTATAGTACTTGTATTTATAATATATGTATTATTACTTGTTTTTCGCATAACTTTGTTATTATTTCTAATAACGAAAGAGAAATTTATAACAACAAATGTTATAAATAGTAATTGGTTAATTAAGCGTTTTGTTTTCATAATTTTACAGAATTATTAATTAATTTACTGGATTATTTTAATTATATATGATCCACAAAGTTAGTCAATTTTACTTCTTATACAATGTTTTTCTATTATTTTATAACGTTTTAATTATATAGATGAGATCTATAGACATCTTTAGTACAATTAATAATTGATATACAATAAATATAAAATATATTGTTAATGTCCAATATTATAAATTAATTTAATAATTTTGTGCTTGAAAAATATTAATAATTTTCTTATACCATAAGGAGAAATGCTCGAGTGGCTTAAGAGGCACGCCTGGAAAGCGTGTAGGCGCTTAAAACGTCTCGGGAGTTCGAATCTCCCTTTCTCCGCTGTAAATATTGTAAATCAATAAGTTATAAAAGTATTGTACAAATTTGTAAATAAAAATAGTTGTATTGCTGGGTTATATTATTATATAATATATTTATGAATAATAACACAAAGGTATAAATAATAGTTTTAAGTTATGATATAAAAAAAAGGATACTGTCCTAAAAAGTGTGTAAAAGATTTCTCCTCTTCTCTTAGTTTTAAAATTATTGCTGTCCGGTAAAATGACTATCTTTGCTCATGGTTATATTTATTATATTGAGAAAACAAAGATAACCAAAAGGGCTGATACCTCGTGAGATGTGTCAGACCTAATTTATTTTGTTTGAAAAAGTTTCTTCGGGCAGCAATAAAAAAGTATGTAAAAACTTTCTCTTCTTCTCTTTCTTTTTATTCATTTTTATTTTTCAGTTTTCAGGCTTTCCATTGATAAATTTTCATAGCATATATTGTTTTTGTTTATTCCATAGCAACACCTGCTAATAGGGAAAGTACCTACTTGTTTAATGGTTTTGATGTTCTCATTATTATAGTTCACTTATATTTTCTATTGGGCCTTTAAATCCAGTTAGTAATATATAATATGCACTTTTGCACTTGCACAGGGGAGTCCATGTGTATAAAGTAAGCGATGTTTAGATCAGCTCTATACTTTTTCAATATTGGATATTTCTGTTCTCATTTGGTTACAAAAGTGATATTGATAATTATTTTCTTCTACTAAACACAAAGATAAGAAAAATATGGACTTACACTCTTTTTGGGGACAGTACCTCTTTTTCTTTTGGTTACGTTATAGTTATTCACCAAACAAACTCATATAAAGTCTGTTACAACACTATTATCGTATGCAAAAGTAAGTGCATAAAGACAGAGACAAAAGCAACGCAAAAAACAAGGGAATAAAGGGAAGATAAGAGCAGTTAGTTTGTCAGGCTGAAAAGCTCTAAAGCTAAAAAAAAAAGCACTAAAGCTTTCACAAAAAAGCTTTAAAGGTTTTTGCAAAAAGCTTTAGAGCTTTTTGCAGATTACTCATAAGCTTTTAATCGCAAAGGTTGGTAGCTTCTCACACAGATTTAGAGCTATCATATAATAACCATTACATACCGTTTTTAACGGTATGATTTAGTTATAATATAGAGTTGAGATACTGGCCTAAAAAGTGTGTAAGCTATTCTTCTCTTCTCTTTGTTTTTAAATTAAAGACTTCATTTAGTTCTTCAGCAATCTGCGATTTATCTTTATTGGAGATACAAACAAAAAACTTTAGCCAAAATGTATTATTCCGTTTGAATATATACATTTTGGCTAAAGCATATTAATCATTACTAATACCTTTTAGCTCTATAATATATAGCAAAAATATTTTATCTGAATTTGATATTAGTAAACTTGTCTTTGAAAAGCCTTAAAAATACGTGCAGCTATTTCTTTTTGTTCTTCATTAGAAACCTCTATGTGTCGCTTAAAATTTACATCCTCCTCGCTGTTGATAGGTATTAAATGAATATGAGCATGAGGTACCTCAAGTCCAAGCACAACTTGAGCAACCTTTTTACATTTAAATTCTTCTTTTATTGCTATTGCTACTTTTTTTGCAAATATCTGGAATGCAGCAAGCTCATCATCATCCATATCATATATATAATCAACTTCTCTTTTGGGTATAACTAAAGTATGAGCCTTAGCAACAGGATTTATATCTAAAAAAGCATAGAACTTATCACTTTCTGCACATTTATAACTTGGTATATCCCCAGATGCTATTCTTGAAAATATAGTCATAAGAAATACATATTAAAAAAAGTTTATAAATCAATAGATATTTTATCTATACGTAATTTTATCTTGCCTCTTGGTATTTCAATCTCTACAATATCACCAACTCGCTTATTCAAAAGTCCTTGAGCTATAGGTGTTTTTATAGATATTTTGCCTAACTTCAAATTGGCTTCTGACTCACTAACTATAGTATATTTCATCTTAGCATTATTGCTCATGTTAGTCATCTCTACTGTTGACATTATCTGTACAGCCTCATTACTTAAACGAGACAAATCAACAATCTTTGCTTGAGCAATTGTAAGTTTCATTTCATTTATTTTAGCCTCCAAATGGGTTTGTGCTTCTTTCGCAGCATCATACTCTGCATTCTCGCTAAGATCTCCCTTATCTGCAGCTTCAGCAATAGCAGCAGATGCTTTTGGACGCTCAACTGCTTCTAAACGTTGCAATTCAGATACGAGTTTATCATATCCTTCTTGTGACATATAAGACATAATACTATATTTTTATAAGTTATTAAAATAAATATAAAAAGATAAGAATTCTAACTATAATATGTCAGAATTCCATTTTTTCTATTTCAGTTTATATATTTCTAAATATATTATATTGTTATATTAGTTTTTATACTACTAATATTTATAACATTGTTTGAATATTGCAAAGATAATGTATTTTTATTAAATGACGTAATTTATTGCCGTTAAAAATAGTTATTCACTATTTGTGATTATAAACTGTAATAGGTATGATGCAAAGTAAAACACTTAACTATAAAATTAACTTATCTAATATAATTACTAAAAAAAGAAAGTAATTTTATCTAATATGTTCTTTTTTTAATATATTTGCATAATGCTTATCAAAATACTATTATTAAAGACATTTGATAATAATATTAAGATTTACAATACATCATTGAATAATCATTAGTAAACTAATCTTTAATAAAAAATTAAAAGCTTATGAAATTTTTAACTTTATCAATTCTAGTAGCATTAATGTGTAGTAATGCCACAGGACAAACAAAACAGCAATTACCGCTTCAAACAAAAAAAATTAGTTTAACAACAAATCAAATTAAAGTTAAACTAAATGGACTAAAACCTTTGAAAGGTATTCCAGCAGTATTTGATGAGATAATAAAAGATAAACCAAAAGGACAAGAAGTTACTAATATACAACGTTCTGCAATCTGTTCAGTACCAGAAAATAGCGGTGCCGTATTTAAACGACAAAGCTGTGCAACGGCAAACTATGTAATTGGGGAAGATGGCAATTTATATCTATATAATGCACTTGGTAAATGCTATACTTTCTCTTATTCCAAATTAGAATCTAAAGGAAATAACAAATTCATAATGCATACACCACAAGCTATAGATATGGGATATAATGACAATAATGAAAAAATAAAATTATATGCTACACGGCTTGTCCTTAACAAAGAAGGAGAAAATTGGGTTTACACTCCTGAATTTAAAGATGATGGCACATTTAATGGTGATATAAACTTTACATTTAAAGACGGTATAATAAGGCAAGAAACTTCTGAAGAAAATGAAGAAAATGGCCTTCCAAATGTTATAATAGGATTAACAGACATAGATGGACAATTTCAAGGATTCAGCACAGCAAATATTATAATAAGTCCTTTTGATAATATCAAAACAGAAAAGCCTGAAAATATTGAAGCAGAAAACTCTATAATGAGCTATAAAGATGTAAAGGGAGAAAAACAAACATTGAATGTTAAAATAGCATTCACCGATAATAATATTTATCTAAAATGTCCATATGATTTTGGAGATGAAGATGAAAAAGATTTTAAATGGATAAAAGGAAATATAGAAGGGGATAAAGTTATATTTAAATCACAATATATTGGTTTATCTGATAACGAAAATTCATACGTTTTCATGGCACCTGCAGAAAGTAGTTTCAGGACAGATGAAGATGGTACAAAACACATACAAGCAAAACTAAAAGACCAACTTGAATTTAAATATAACAAAGAAAATAAAACCTTAGAAAGTATAGCCAATGGGCTCATGCTTATAAACGAAGGAGATAAAGAACTCAATCCATGGGCTGCTTATTGTGAACCGGGTATTAAACAATATGATATGACCCTACGTAAACCTGCAAATCCTATTATTAAAAATGTATCACCATATGATGAATCAGAGGGGATGAGTGTCACTTTCGATATACTAACAAAAGATGTAGATGGTGGATATATTATGCCAGACTATCTATACTACAACGTATATTTTGACAAAGATGATAAACCAATGGTATTTGATGAAGAAACATATTCTGGATTAGAAAAAGATATGATAGACATACCATATACTTTCAATGATGGTGAACACTTTTTTGTTAAAGATAATACTCATTTATTCTATGCTCTTAAAGAAAAATATAAGCGCGTAGGTGTACAAGTAATACACAAAATAGGAGAAGGGGTAAACCGTTCAGAAATTGTTTGGAGTAACAATCCTACAGATAATATAAACAAAACTATTAATAATAATGAAATAATAAATAAAACTTATTTTGATCTCACAGGACGTAAACTAAATTCAAATTCCAAAGGAATATATATAGAATGTATAACATATAAAAATGGAAAGAAAATAATTAAAAAAATTATACACTAAAACACAATTAGGAGGGTGTGTCAAAATGTACACATCCTCTTTTTTATGCACAAAGCCTAGACTT
>CAMPYS010000006.1 GCA_946998295.1 uncultured Prevotella sp. | reverse complement strand
TGCTTGTAAGGCAGATGCTCTAAACCAACTGAGCTAAACGCCCTTACTGATGTAAGTGTTTGCAAAGGTATAAATAAAATACTTATAAACCAAAAAAATAATACTTTTTTGTTTTTATGGGGGTGTACAAGATAATTTCTATAAAATAAGTTAACTGATGAAATTAAATACCTTTATTATAATATTCTTTTATTTACGAACCTATCATGTGTTATTACTGTAATTATAGCTCATTCGATATTTAATAAATGTCTTTAACACTGTTAAGAATAATATTATCTGTGTAGTCTATTTATAATTTAACAAGCTATTTATTATTTAACAAACGAATAAATTATGTATATTATTTCACAATGCTATATACTGTTTTTCAGCTAATTAAACTATTTGTCGTCATTTTTATTAATTAAAATTAACTATTATGGATGTTATTCTTATTTAAAATAGTATTGTTTCTATTATTTAAATTAGTTAACTTTGCAACACTATTAATTAATAAATACGGAATAAAATACTATATCGATACTATGCAAAAAAATAAAAATTATACAATCTTATACCATATTATAGCTATAATTATAGTTAGTGTTTGGGGAGCTACACTTGTAAATACTAAAGTTGTTATAGGTGGTGGTATGCGCCCAGAAGAAGTCTTTTTATCTCGTTATATAATAGCCTATTTAGCAATGTGGTCTCTTTCCTATAAGAAATTTATGTCAGATAGTCTTAAGGATGAGTTATTGATGGTAGTTTGTGGTATATTGGGAGGTTCTCTTTATTTTATTCCAGAAAATTTTGCAGTTGAAATAGGTAGTGTTAATGATATTAGTTTTATATTATGTACATCTCCCATTTTTACTATGTTTTTAGCAATTTTATTTTGTAGAGAAAAGCTAACAAAACCTTTAGCTATTGGCTCAATAATCGCATTATTTGGAGTTGCTTTTATTATATTCGGAGGAAGTGCTAATAGTGGTGTTGTGAAAAATCGTTTATTAGGTGATATATTAGCTATTCTTTCTACAGCATCTTTTGGAGCATATTGTTTATTATTGCGTCCTTTAGGAAGTAAATATGGTGCAGCTTTTTTAACACGAAAAATGTTTTTTTATGGTGCTTTGACAGGTTTACCTGTTTTTATAGCAAAACCTTGGACATTTCCTTTGCATGAGTTTTTAACAAACATACCTGTTACTTTTAATCTTTTATTTTTAGGTTTGGTTGCTTCTTTTTTTGGTTTCGGAGCTTGGAGTTATGTAACAGAAAAGCTTGGTGCTGTGAAGACAGCTAATTATAACTATCTTAGTCCAGTTTGTACAGTCATAATTAGTGCTATATTTCTTGGAGAAGCTATGACAGTTCAAGCTGCAATAGGAAGTGCTTTAATTTTGATAGGTGTATTTATAGCAAATATGAAACCTCAAACCCTTTTAAACATATTAAAAAGAAACTCAGAAGAGTAAAAAAAAGATGTTTATATAAAGCGAGGAAATATAACTAATTATGTTGTTTTATACAGTTGAAATATTATGCGTTAATATTTCTTTGCAATAAATATACAATTATATTTGCAGCACTTTGAGGGGCTATATCATTTCCTAATTTATCTTTTACAATATCATATCCCTTTATCATTAATTCTCGATGTTTTTTATTAGGGAGAATGCGATATAACTCATTAGCGATATTATACACATTAAATTTTTCAGCTATAAGTTCCTTAACAATTTCTTTATTAGCAATTAGATTTACTAATGAAATAAAATTAACTTTAATGATATGATTAAATGCTATGCGTGATAATGTAGGAAAAGCTGTCCTGTAGCAAACAACTTGTGGTATATTTAGTAGAGATGTTTCTAAAGTAGCAGTACCACTTGTAACTATTGCAGCTGTAGAATGTGTAAGAATTTGGTATGTTTCGTTTTGAATTATGCTAATATACGAATATGTAGAAATAAATTTTTTATAGAATTTAACTTCTATAGATGGAGCAGCAGCAATAACAATTTGATAATCTTCAAAATGCGAAGCTGCTTCTATCATTGACGGTAAATTAGAAATTATTTCTTGATTACGACTTCCTGGTAGTAATGCTATAATAGGCTTAGTAGATATATTATGTCTTTTACAAAATTCGTCTTTAGTTTCTGTGTATTTTGATTTAAATGAAACAACTTCTTCTACAGTGGGGTTACCTATATACCTTATATTATAGTTATGTTTATTTTTATAAAACTCAGTTTCAAAAGGTAATATAGAGAACATTTCATCAACATATTTTTTTATGCTTTTTATCCGCCATTCTTTCCATGCCCATATCTTAGGAGAAATGTAATAATAAACAGGAATATTAGTGTTTTTCTTAACGAATTTAGCTATCTTTAAATTAAAGCTGGGATAATCAATAAGTATAACAGCATCTGGCTTCCAATCTAAAATTTCTTTCTTACAATTTTTTAATGTTCTAATAATTTCAGGTAAATGGCAAATTACAGGTATAAATCCCATATATGAAATTTTTTTTAAATCTTGTACCCTTGTGCCTCCTATGTTAGACATAAGTTCTCCCCCAATAAATCTAAAATTAGCATTAGGATCGAACTTTTTTAACGAGTTCATAAGACGTGATGCGTGTAAATCTCCAGAGGCTTCACCAGCTATTAAAAAATATTTCATTTATTTATTACCTAAATAATGTTTAAAGCTATATTGTTTCCCAATCTTTCATGGACTTTATGGCATCATAATCAGTAATATCTATTTTTGTTGGTGTTATAGAAATATACCCATTAGATAAAGCCCATTGATCATTATCTGTAGCTTCTGGTTCTTCATTTTCAAAGTTACCAACCATCCAATAGTAATTATAGTTGCGTGGATGAATACAGCGAACTACTTCTTTTACCCAATTTCCAATTCCCATTCTGCAAACTTTAATGCCTTTAAATTTATTTGTCTTGGGAAAATTTACATTTAAGCACACACCATTAGGTAATCCTTCTTTTAAAACACGTTTTACAATCTTTACAATGTACTCTTTTAAATGATTTAAATTAGCTGTAGTGTTATGGTCACAGCTTGAAAATGCTATTGATGGAATATGTTTCATACATCCCTCTCTAACAATCCCCATAGTTCCACTATAGTGATTATTAACAGATGAGTTATCTCCATGATTAATCCCACCAATAATTAAATCAGGACTTCTTCCATCTAATAAATATTCAAATGCTATTTTGATACAATCTACAGGTGTTCCAGAGCATGACCAAACTTTACAATTAGGAATATTATTTTCTTTATTGATAGTTAGATGTTCCTCTGCAGAAAAAGCACATGAATAGCCTGAGCGTGCAGAATCAGGAGCGCATACCACTATTTCTGCAAAATCAGCAAGACTACTTACAAGTGTTTTTATACCTATGGAGTTGTATCCATCATCATTTGAAATAAGAATTAGAGGCTGGTTATATTTCATATATATTATACTTTCTTTTGTTTGCAAAAATACTAAAAAAGGTATATATAACACTACTTTATAATAATAAATATGTATCTTTGCCAACAAAAGATCCTTGGATAAACATAAGATGGGAAAAATAATTGCAATGGCAAATCAGAAAGGTGGAGTAGGTAAAACAACATCTACTATTAACCTTGCTGCTTCGTTGGCCACATTAGAAAAAAGAGTATTAGTTATAGATGCAGACCCTCAAGCAAATGCTTCAAGTGGTTTGGGAGTTGATCTTAAGGATGTGGACTGCTCATTATATGAATGTATTATAAATAAAAATGATATCCGTGAAGCTATTTATACTACAGATATTGAAGGACTTGATATTGTGCCAAGCCATATAGACCTTGTTGGTGCAGAGATAGAGATGCTTCAAATATCTAATAGGGAAAAAGTTTTGGCTAATTTACTCTCTACAGTTACTGCAGATTATGATTATATGCTAATTGATTGTAGCCCATCTTTAGGACTTATTACTGTTAATGCACTTACTGCATCTGATTCTGTTATCATACCTGTACAATGTGAATATTTTGCATTGGAAGGAATTAGTAAATTGTTAAGTACAATAAAAATCATAAAAAGTAAACTAAACCCTAAACTTGAAATAGAAGGATTCCTATTAACAATGTTTGATGGACGTCTACGTTTGGCAAGACAAATATATGATGAGGTTAAACGTCATTTTCAAGAATTAGTTTTCAAAACAGTTATACAGCGTAATGTTAAGTTGTCAGAAAGTCCTAGTCATGGACTTCCTGTTATATTATATGATGCAGATTCTACAGGAGCAAGAAATCATCTTGCTTTAGCAAAAGAAATTATTGATAAAAACGAAAAATCATAAGCTTGTTAAGGAGTTTAGACAAAGATAATGGCCATACATAAAAAATATAATTTAGGTAGTAAAACACCAGCTTTAGGACGTGGACTTGATGCCCTAATATCTACGGAAGATGTAAGTACACAAGGGAGTTCTACAATTAATGAAATTCCTTTAGATCAGATAGAAGCAAATCCAAGTCAACCCCGTAGGGAATTTGATCAGGTTGCTTTAGAAGAGTTGGCAAATAGCATTAAAACTTTAGGTATAGTACAACCTATAACACTTCGTCAAATATCTGCAAACAAGTTTCAACTAATTGCAGGGGAACGCCGCTGGAGAGCATCACAGTTAGCAGGACTATCATCTATACCTGCATACATCCGTACTATTAAGGATGAAAATGTAATGGAACTTGCTTTGGTAGAGAATATACAGAGGGAAGACTTAAATGCAATAGAAATAGCTCTTGCCTATGAGCATCTTTTAGATAAAACAGGTATGACACAAGAGAAAGTAGCAGAGCGAGTTAGTAAAAGTAGAGCGGCTATAGCAAATTATTTACGTTTACTCAAACTACCTGCATTAGTCCAAATGGCTTTGCAAAAAAAAGAAATAGATATGGGCCATGCAAGAGCTTTACTCTCATTAGATAGCCCTTCATTACAAATAAAACTATTCAAAGAAATACAAAAAAATGGTTATAGTGTTAGAAAAGTTGAAGAGTTGTGCCAACAGTTAAAGAATGGTGAAGATATAAAGACAGCAAAAAAGAAAGCTTATGCTAATTCAAAACTTCCAGAGGAGTTTGATATTCTAAAAAAACGTCTTTCAGGATTTTTTAAAACTAAAGTCCAAATGACTTACAATGCAAATGGAAAGGGGCGTATAAGTATTCCTTTCTCATCAGAAGAAGACCTATTGCATATAATGGAGATGATGGATAAGATAAAATAATATTCATTAATGAGTATTTTAAATAAAATAAAATTATTCTGTATAATATGCTTACTTATTATTAGTAAGTCCACGTTAGCTTTTGCTGAAAAACAATATTATTATAGTAGTGTTGAAAAAGTTGATAGTTCGTTTAACGACTTAACATATTCGCAGAATAAAGATACATTATTGCAAGATAACAGCAAATCTAAAATTAACAACTATAATAATAAGTTATATAAAGCGGTTAAACGAGATTGGAGCAAATGGCATCCAAGTCCTAAAAAAGCCTTATGGATATCAATAGTATTCCCGGGAGCAGGGCAAATATATAATCGTAAATATTGGAAAATACCTATTTTTTATGGAGGACTAACTGGGTGTATATATGCCATGATATGGAATAATCAAATGTACAAAGATTATTCAAGAGCCTATATGGATATTATGGATAATTATCCAAATACCAATAGTTTCAATGAATTTCTACATTTAGGGAGAAAGGTTACTGAGGCAAATAAATCTTATTACCAGAACGTGTTTAAAAGTAGAAAAGACAAATATAGACGCTGGAGAGATTTAAGCATTTTTTCAACAATAGCAGTATATTTATTATCAGTAATAGATGCTTATGTAGACGCTTCACTGTCAGAGTTTGATATTTCAAAAGATCTTACATTACGAATATTTCCTACGACAATAAATGATAATAAAAATCCATATTATAAACCATATACTTCAAATATTTTAATGGGAACAGGAATAGGAGTGGGATGTAATATAACTTTTTAATCATATATAGCTTAATAACTAATTAAACCTAAATAAATTTATAGATAGATGGAGGGAATGTCAATGGAAAAAGAGTTCAATGCTTCAGAAAATATTAACGAAAAGAAAATGGTTGATGATGCTTTTAATCATCTTCTGCAAACTTACCTTGATTCCCCTCACAGAAAAAAAGTTGATATAATAACAAAAGCTTTTAATTTTGCCCGTCAAGCACATAAAGGCGTAAGACGTTTATCAGGTGAGCCTTATATTTTACACCCTATTGCTGTTGCTCAAATAGCATGTGAGGAAATTGGGTTAGGTTCTACAAGTATTTGTTCAGCCTTACTACATGATGTTGTTGAAGATACAGATTATACAGTAGAGGATATTGAAAACATGTTTGGGTCTAAAATAGCAACAATAGTAGATGGGCTAACAAAAATATCTGGAGGTATATTTGGAACTAACACATCCATTCAAGCAGAAAATTTTAAGAAATTGCTATTAACAATGAGTGATGATATACGTGTCATACTTATTAAAATATGCGATAGACTTCATAACATGCGGACTTTAGCATCTCAGCCACCTAATAAGCGATATAAGATAGCTGGAGAAACCCTATATATATATGCACCACTGGCTAATAGGCTGGGACTAAATAAAATAAAAACAGAACTGGAAGACTTAAGCTTTAGATACGAACATCCTGAAACTTATGCATCTATTGAAAGTAAAATAGCATTAAGCAAAGAAAAACGAGACTATCTTTTTGAATCTTTTACAGCACCTATTCGTAAAGAACTTGACAAGTTAGGGATAAAATATGAAATAAAAGGGAGAGTAAAAAGTCCCTATTCAATATGGTGCAAAATGCAAAAAAAACATGTACCATTTGAAGAAATTTATGATATTCTTGCAGTAAGAATAATTTATACTCCAGAAAAAAAAGAAGAAGAAATAAATGTTGGATTCCAAATATATGTAGCTATAAGTAAGTTGTATAAGAGTCATCCAGATCGTTTACGTGATTGGATGAATCATCCTAAAGCTAATGGATACCAAGCACTTCATGTAACATTAATGTCTAAGCTGGGACAATGGATAGAAGTTCAAATACGCTCAAAACGTATGGATGAGATTGCAGAACAAGGGTTTGCGGCTCATTGGAAATATAAAGAACAGGGAGAAATTACAGAAGATGAAGGAGAACTTAATGATTGGTTGCAAACAATAAAGGAAATATTAGATGATCCACAGCCTGACGCAATGGACTTTTTAGATGCAATAAAGCTTAACTTGTTCTCTTCGGAAATATTTGTTTTTACTCCTAAAGGAGAAATAAAGGTCTTACCTTCAGGATGTACAGCTTTAGATTTTGCTTTCCAAATACATACTTTTTTAGGTGCACATTGTATTGGTGCTAAAGTAAATCATAAACTTGTACCACTTAGTTATAAACTTCATAGTGGAGACCAAGTAGAAATTCTTACCTCAGTATCACAAAAAGTTAATCCTTCATGGATTAATTTTGCATCAACTGCTAAAGCTAAAAGTAAAATATTAGCAATACTACGTAGAGCAGATAGAGAAATACAGAAAGAAGGAGAGAATATTTTAAAAAACTGGCTTTCTCAATATGGATACGAGATGACAAGCTCTGTTTTAGATATGTTATCAGAGCTTCATGGAGTACATAAACATACAGAACTTTTTATGTTGATAGGAAATAAAACTATCATATTAGGAAATGCTGATATTGAACGTATACAAGGACAAAGAAAAACAGCAAATAAAACTATAAAATGGCGTAAGTATGTACCTTTCCTAAAGAATAAAGATGTAGAAAACATAAACGATAAAGAAAACAAGATATGTAAAAAAGGTCTTATTACAGTTGATGATAATTTTAATAAGAAAAAGGCTATATTTATAAATGAAGATAATATAGGGCAGTATATATATCCAAATTGTTGCACTCCAATACCAGGTGATGATATACTTGGATATATAGATAATAATAATCATATAGAGATACATAAACGTTCATGTCATGTAGCATCTAAACTAAAAGCAAGTTTTGGACCACGTATACTTGATGCAAAATGGGATATGCACCGTTTACTCTATTTTGACGCAACAATATCTATACGAGGTATAGATAGCAAAGGTATATTATGTAAAGTTACTGAAGTAATATCTAAGAAATTAGGGATAAATATACGTAAATTTACAATGTCAAGTGATAGCGGTATCTTTGATGGACGTATTGATTTAGAAGTACATGATCGCTCAGATGTATCTGAAATAATCAGAAATTTAAAAAATATTGATGGTATGCAAAGTGTTCGTGAAATAATATAAACTAATAAAAATAATAAAACTGATATTATTTTTATAGAAATAAAATAGACCTATTCTTCCATAGATATTTCTTAATATTTAGCTATGTTATTATTTGTAGTTAAATAAGTATAAATTTTACCCCCCCCCATTCAAATTTTTCTTTTTTTGTTTCTAATTTTGCATACGTAATAAATATTTAGGTATAATTAAAGATTAGAATTCGGATAAAACAGGATTAACTATTTTTATTTTATGAAAAGAAAATACTCATGCCCTCACATGAAAATTATCAAGTTAATGATAGAGGATATAATTATGGTAGGTGTATCAGATGGAAAAAATAATTCAATTTCAAACTTTGAACATGAAAAAAACTTTGGCGATAATACCTGTCCAAATGATACAAATCACTCTTGCAATCAAGACTATAGTGAATATGAAGACTAAATAAATAACATAATAAATAACATATAAATTAAGAAGTGATGACTAATATATTAAGAAGTTACTTGTATGTTTTGTTATCTATAATAATACTATCTGGATGTACTGATTCTATAATACAGGAAAACAATATCATTCAAGACATAAAAGAAACTAAATTAACAACTATTAGTATTGATAAAGCTTCTGCTGGAGCGAAATTACCACAATTATCACAAAAAACAGGAGCGACACGTGCTGCTGTTGTAATGGACGATATGTTCAAACTAACTGAAGATAACGACTTCCAAACAGATGCTTATACTCAATTTACTAAAAAGTAATAATAAAACACTTTATAAGCCTTATTATAATGTAGTTAAATACACTTAATGAGTAAGATAAAAAACATGAAAGGCGAAATAATTTAAATAATAATTACTAAATTTGCATGCAATAAATTTTTTAATTCCTAATAAACTATGGCTTCATTTGTTGCAGATAAAATTGTGATGGACGGATTAACTTACGATGACGTCCTTTTAATACCAGCTTATTCTAAAGTATTACCTAAAGAGGTAAAATTAAAAACCAAGTTTTCTCGTAATATAGAACTCAATATACCATTCGTTACAGCAGCTATGGATACTGTAACAGAAAGTGCTATGGCAATAGCTATTGCCAGGGAAGGAGGTATTGGTGTTATTCATAAAAATATGTCTATAGACGACCAAGCTCGACAAGTTGCTATAGTTAAGCGTGCAGAAAATGGAATGATCTACGATCCTGTAACTATACAGCGAGGACGTACAGTTAAAGATGCCTTATCAATTATGTCTGAATATCATATTGGAGGTATTCCTGTTGTTGATGCAGATAACCATTTAGTAGGTATAGTGACAAATCGTGATTTGCGATTTGAACACCATTTAGGTAAGACAATAGATGAGGTTATGACATCAGAAAATCTTATAACAACTCATCAACAAACCAATTTAATTGATGCGGCAAAAATACTTCAAGAATATAAGATAGAAAAACTACCTGTTGTTGATAATAATAATAAGCTTATAGGGCTTATAACATATAAGGATATAACAAAGGCAAAAGATAAGCCTATGGCTTGCAAAGATGATAAAGGTAGATTGAGAGTAGCAGCAGGAGTTGGTGTTACTGCAGATACTTTAGAACGTGCAGAAGCCTTAGTAGCAGCAGGAGTAGATGCTATAGTTATAGATACTGCTCATGGTCACTCACAAGGGGTGATTAGTAAACTTAAGGATGTAAAAACAGCATTCCCAAATTTAGATGTAATTGTTGGTAATATTGCAACAGGTGAAGCTGCAAAATTTTTAGTTGAAAATGGAGCTGATGCCGTTAAAGTTGGTATAGGACCTGGCTCAATATGTACAACACGTGTTGTAGCAGGTGTAGGTGTTCCGCAGCTAAGTGCAATATACGATGTCTATTCAGCATTAAAAGATACAGATGTACCTATTATAGCTGATGGAGGCTTACGTTATTCAGGTGATGTTGTTAAAGCTATAGCAGCAGGAGGAAATAGTGTTATGATAGGTTCTTTAGTTGCCGGAACAGAAGAATCTCCTGGAGATACAATTATTTTTAATGGACGTAAGTTTAAAAGTTATAGAGGTATGGGCTCTTTAGAAGCAATGGAACAAAAAAATGGTTCACGTGATCGTTACTTCCAAAGTGAAATAAGCGATAATAAAAAACTCGTACCAGAAGGAATAGCTGGACGTGTTCCGTATAAAGGCACATTAAATGAAGTAATATATCAACTTGTAGGTGGATTGCGTTCAGGTATGGGGTATTGTGGGGCAAATTCAATTGAGAATCTACATTCTGCACGCTTTACACGTATTACTAATGCAGGTGTATTGGAGAGCCATCCACATGATATATCTATAACAAGCGAAGCACCTAATTATTCACGTCCAGAGTAATATATAAAGAGTAACATATAAAAAAGTTATAATTTTCTTTTGCTATGCGAATAAAAACTTTGATTCTTGCAATATCATTAACAAGTACAGTAGCACTTGCACAAACATCAGACCCTATTATAATGACTATAAATGGGAAACCTGTAACAAGATCTGAATTTGAATATTCTTATAATAAGAATAATACAGAAGGAGTAATAGACAAAACATCTATTAAAGATTATGTAAATTTATTTATCAATTATAAGTTGAAAGTTCAAGCAGCATTAGATGCGCATCTTGATACATTACAATCTTTTAAACAAGAATTTGCTACATATCGTAATCAGCAGATACGTCCGAGTATGATAACAGATAAGGATGTAGAAAATGAAGCCCGAAAAATATATAAAGAGACAAAAGAACGTACAATTGCAAATGGAGGACTAATAAAATGCGCTCATATTCTTCTTAGACTTAATCAACGAGCAAGTAAAGAAGAACAAGCTATTTTAAAAAATCGTATAGACTCTATTTATGCAGTCTTAAAGAATGGAGCTGATTTCTCAAGTATAGCTAAAAAATACTCAGAGGATATAAAATCTGCAAAAAATGGTGGTGAACTACCTACTATAACACGAGGACAAACAGTCAAAGTGTTTGAGGATAAGTTATTTTCTCTCAAGAAAGGAGAAATAAGTGAACCATTTTTATCTCCTTTTGGTTACCATATAATAAAAATGATAGGTAAGGAAGAAATTCCACCATACGATTCAGTACGTACAAATATATATCAGTATATAGATGCACGTAAAATACGTGAACAAATCATAAATAATAAAATAGACTCAATTGTAAAAGAGTCTGCAGGAAAATTAACTCCAGAGAAACTGCTTACAGCAAAATTATCAGAGTTGGAAGCGAAAGACCAAAATTTAAAATATCTTATACAGGAATATCATGATGGTTTACTGCTTATAGAAATGAGCAGTAGAGAGATTTGGGATAAGGCTGCTAATGATGAAAAAGGTCTTGCTGCTTATTTTAAGAAAAATAAGAAAAAATATAAATGGTTAAAGCCACGTTTCAAGGGTATTGCTTATCATGTTCAGATTCCAGAAGATATTAAAGCTGTAAAGAAATGTATAGCACATGTACCATTTAAAGATTGGGCAGAACGTCTTCGTACTGCATTTAATAACGATAGTACCATCCGTGTGAAGGTAGAAAAAGGTATATTTAAGCAGGGCGATAGTCCGTTAGTAGACCGTGAAATATTTAAGCAGAAAGTGGATGTAAAACCACTAAAAAAATACCCAATAGATGCTGTATATGGTAAAAAACTAAAGAAGCCTGAAGAGCTTGATGATATACGAGGACAAGTTATATCTGATTATCAGGACGAATTGGAAAAAAAATGGGTAGAAAATCTGAGAAAAAAGTATAAGTTTACTATTAATAAAGAGGTTCTATCAACAGTAAATAAGCATTAAATATAAATATATAATGAAAAAAAATAAATATGTCTTATTAATAATATTTCTTAGTAGTATTTTTTTGTCAGTAAGTGGTATTACTAAAATAGGCAAATCGCTTTATAATCCTGTATCTTCTACAAAAGATACTACTATATCAGAGGCTATCAATCAGGATAAAATGATAGATGGAGTATTGTGCGTAATAGGAGATGAACCAATTTTGAAATCTGAAGTAGAAATGATGCGTCTACAATCTGAAGCTGAAGGAGTAAAATGGAGGACTAATAATCCTACTTGTGCTATATTAGAACAGTTAGCAATACAAAAACTATTTTTACATCAAGCATCTTTAGATAGTATAACTGTTAAAGATAGCGAAGTAGCACAAGAGGTAGAACAGCAGATTAACTATTTTATTTCTTTACCACAAATAGGCTCAAAAGAAAAATTAGAAGAATATCAACACAAAAGTATAGCACAAATAAGACAAGATTTATTTTCCGACTTAAGAAATCGCCAGTTAGTTCAACGTATGCAAGAGTCTTTAGTTAGTAATGTAAAAGTATCACCAGCCGAAGTAAGAGAATACTTTAGAATGTTGCCAGTTGATAGTATACCAATGATTCCAACAACAGTAGAGGTTGAAATACTAACACTTACTCCAAAAGTAGATAAAGAGGAAATTGCACGTATAAAAAACAAACTCCGTAGTTATACAGAGCGTATTAATAAAGGTGAAACATCATTCTCAACACTTGCCAGACTTTATTCAGAAGATCCTGTTTCAGCACGTCAGGGAGGTGAACTTGGATATATTGGGCGCGCAAGTTTAGATCCTGCATTTGCTTCAGTAGCATTTAATTTAACTGATCCAACAAAAGTTTCCAAAATAGTTGAAAGTGAGTTTGGTTATCACATTATACAATTAATAGATCGTCGTGGTGAACGAATAAACTGTCGTCATATATTATTAAAACCAAAGATATCAGTAAAAGCTAATACAGATGCACTTTTACGCTTAGATTCTATAGCTAACGATATACGAAAAGGAAAATTTTCTTTTGAAGAAGCTGTAAGTTACATTTCTGATGATAAAGATACGCATAATAGTAATGGTTTAATGATTAATTCTACTCAAACTGGTAGAACATCACGTTTTGCCATGAAGGACTTGCCGACAGAAATTGCTCGAGTGGTTGAAAAATTAAATGTTGGTGAAATATCAGCTCCTTTTTCATTAGTTAATAATAAGGGAAAACAAGTATGTGCTATTATTAAACTTAAAAATCGTATTAATGAGCATCGTGCTACAATTACTGAAGATTTTCAAAAAATGAAAGATATTGTAACTATTAAGCGGCGTAAAGATATAATTCATAATTGGATAGCAAATAAAGTTAAAGAAACTTATATTCGTATGTCACCAGAATATCGTGATTGTGATTTTGAATATCAGGGCTGGTTTAAATGATAAGTAAATTATTTTATATAAAAAACACCTATAAGCATAGAACGTTTTTAATAATTGTTCTATGCTTTTTGACTTTAGGTTTATCAGCTCAAGTAAATAAAATTAGAGGGAAAAAAATATATCTTGACCATGCAGATAAACTATATCATAATCAAGGGGAACGTCCTGATATACAAGTATTAAAAGGAAAAGTAAGATTACGTTACAAGGATATGAAGCTATCATGTGATAGTGCATATCTTAATGAAAAACAAAACACATTTGAAGCATTTGGAAATGTTGATGTAAGACGTAAAGATGGAACACACCTTACTTGTCGTAGACTTTATTATGATGAATATAGCCAAATGATACAAGCACGTAAAAAAGTTTATTTGCGAAAAGGATGGAACTCTTTAAAATGTGATAGTTTAGACTATGATATGAATAGTAAAACAGCTAAATATTTTGATGGTAGGGGTAAATTAACTTATCGTGGTGGAATTATTATAGCAAATGAGGGAGATTATAATTTAGACTCTCATGATGCTAATTTTTATGGGAATGTTTTTATACGTACACCCAAATATAAAATTACAACACCAGAAGCACATGGAAATACACAGATAGAACAATTACATATTGTTGGTAAGTCTGTGATACGTACAAATAGAGGAGAGGTTATACATACTAATGATGCTACATATAATGGTCAATCGGATAATATGGAGCTTGTAGGTTTCTCTACAATAAAATCACGATATAGAGATATTGAAGGCGAAAATATAAAATATAATAATAGAACAGGTCAAGCTTATGGACAAGGAAAAGTTAAAATATACGACAAAGTAAATCGTCGTCGTATTTTTGGAGATGAAGTACATTATAATAGTAAGACAGGACTAAGTGAAGGTACTGGTAACGTTAAGATTATTGATTATAAGGAAGATAGAACTATAATAGGTGATAATGTTATATATAATTCTAAAACAAGTTATAGTGAAGGACATGGTAAGGTAAAAATTATTGATGGGAAAAAGAAACGTATAATAACAGGAGAACATTTAATATATAATTCTAAAACGCATATAGGAGAAGGTAAAGGTAAAGTATATTATGTAGATAATTTAAACAAATATGCATTTAATGGGGATTATATTCATTATACAGATTCTGCTGCTATTGCATACGGAGGAGCTCCAGGCCCATTAGCACGTGAGTTCAAACATGGCGATACTATTTACATACATGCTGATACTGTAACAATGAAAGCATATAATATTAATACACCTAAAATGTATCGCAAAATATTTGGTCTATCTAATGTACGTACTTATCGCACAGATTTTCAATCTGTGTGTGGATTTTTTGTTTACAATACAAAGGATTCATGTTTGACACTATATCAAGAGCCTATAGTTTGGCATGAGAATCAACAAATTTTAGGTGATTCAATAAAGTCATATATGAATGATTCTACTATACGTGACGCATATGTTTTTGGTAATGCATTGTCAGTAGAACAATTAAAAGATAAAGAACATTTTAATCAATTAACTTCTAATAAAATGAGCATTCATTTTATAAAAGGTATAGCTCGAAAAGGAGAAGCTATAGGGAATGTATTAGCTATTTTTTACCCCATAAACGAAAAAGATAGTTCTTTGGTAGGATTAAATTATTTAGAGACAGATACAATG
Organism: uncultured Prevotella sp.; assembly: GCA_946998295.1. Taxonomy (GTDB): domain Bacteria; phylum Bacteroidota; class Bacteroidia; order Bacteroidales; family Bacteroidaceae; genus Prevotella. Next base: position 59,789 of record CAMPYS010000006.1, on the reverse strand, counting down.
CGTATGTATATTGATGAATATAGGAAGCTTGATAAAATATGGACTAATAAATTTAATTCAACCTTATATCCAATAACCCAAATTCCTGCTGATAAAAGTAAATTACCTAATTTTAGATGGTATGATAAAGTAAGACCAAAAGATAAAAACGATATTTTTAGGGCTGTTGCAAGGAAAGATGAAAATGATATACGCCATAAAGCAGTAATGCCACCTCCTTCCCAAAAAATATTAAGACATTGAGGTCTTTAGATATAAAAAAAAGTTTATCTATGTTTTTTTTCAAACAACCAAAGCCTCGACATTTTAACCATAATTTTATATATGTTGATAGGCATAAGGAGAGAATAGGGTATATACATCAAAAAATAGAAGATGAGATAAATAAAAGTAATACTACAAAACATTTTGAATTTAATTTTCATAGGAAAAAGAAACAAAGTAGATTTTTTTTGCACTATTTGATAATAATAGTAGCTATTTCTCTACTACTATTATATGTAATAATAGTATTAACATTATTATAAAACGGAAAACTTATACTATATATGAGTGATATTATACAGCTTTTACCAGATAGCGTAGCTAATCAAATTGCTGCAGGGGAGGTTATACAGCGACCTGCTTCTGTTGTAAAAGAATTGGTAGAAAATGCTATAGATGCGGAAGCAACAACAATAGATATTATAGTTGTAGATTCGGGAAGAACATTAATACAAGTTATAGATAATGGTAAAGGGATGTCTGATACAGATGCAAGGTTATCATTTGAACGTCATGCAACATCAAAGATAAGAAAGGCAACCGATTTATTTTCTTTAAGAACTATGGGATTCAGAGGTGAAGCCTTAGCGTCAATAGCAGCAGTAGCCCAAGTTGAACTAAAAACAAAACAAGCTAATGATGAAATAGGAACAGTTATAACTATTTCAGGTGGAAGGGTTATAAGTCAGGAAAAATGTTCTTCGCCTAAAGGAAGTAGCTTTAAAGTTGAAAACTTATTTTTTAACGTACCTGCTCGCCGTAAATTTTTAAAGTCTAATACAACAGAATTAAACAATATAATTTCAGCATTTGAGCGAATCGCTTTGGTGTATGAAAATATTTCTTTTACACTGCATAGCAATGGAATAGAAATGTTTTCATTAAGAAAATGTAGCTTAAAGCAACGTATAATAGATGTATTTGGTAAAAGATTAAATCAGAACTTATTACCATTAAACGTAGATACAAGTTTATGTAAAATAACAGGCTTTATAGGTAAGCCTCAATCTGCCAAAAAGAAAGGAGCGTTGCAATACTTCTTTGTAAATCAGAGATATATGAAGCATCCATATTTTCATAAGGCAGTAATGACAGCTTTTGACCGTTTAGTTCCATTTGGTGAACAAGTACCATATTTTATTTATTTTGATGTTCCTACAGAGGATATAGATGTAAATATTCATCCAACAAAAACAGAAATAAAATTTCAGAATGAACAGCCAATATGGCAAATTTTATTAGCAGGTATAAAGGAGTCTATAGCAAAATTTAGTACAATTCCTTCAATAGATTTTAACAATGAGGGTTGTCCAGATATTCCTGTATTTAATTCTGATACTGATGCAACTCAACCAACTATAAAATCAAATCCCAGTTATAATCCTTTTCAAACATCAACTTTTAGGAAAACAAATACCAATAATGCAGAGGCATTGAATGATCTATATAATGTGGCAACTAATTTGCAAAAAGAAAAAAGTTTTGTAGAATCTCAAGATAATTTAGTGTACAACGAACCAACTATATTTAATTCAAAAGTAAGTAGCGCACCATTATTTGAAGATAAATCCCCATCACATTATCAATATAAAGGTTGTTATATAATGACTGCGGTAAAGTCTGGATTAATGATTATAGATCAGCATAATGCTCATGTACGAATACTTTATGAACAATATATAAATCAAATAAGCAAAAGGAAAAATATCTCACAAAAACTACTATTTCCCGAAGTTATTCAGCTTTCTATACCTAATAAATCTTCATTATCAGATATTTTATCTGAAATGCAGGCTTTAGGTTTTGATATAAGTGACATAGGTAATGAAAGTTATGCTGTAAATGCAGTGCCTTCTGGAATAGAGGGATTAAATATACAAAATTTAGTAGCAGAGATAATTGAAAATACTATAAGTAAAAAAACATCAGTTAAAGAGGATATAGACCATAGTATTGCACTAAATCTTGCAAATAATGCTGCTATACCAAAAGGACAAGTACTATCTAACAAAGAAATGGAAAGCATTGTAAATTCTTTATTTTCATGTTCAAATGTTAATTATACACCTAATGGTAATCCAATTATAGCAATATTAAAACAGAATGAAATAGAACATCTCTTTATTTAAATATACGAATAAAATTAAAATATTTACTAAAATAGTTAAATTAAATATCTTTTCTTTATAGTTATACCCGATATTTAAAATATAATTGCATATCTTTGCAGTTAAAATAGCGACTTACTAATTTCTATATAATTTTAGATATAATAATAATAATAGCTTAAAATAAATATAAATACAAGTTTATGAAAAAGTTCTTAATGATTTTAGCTTTAGCTGGTGTTTCTATTACTGGCTTCGCTCAAGAGAATGATGTGCCAACAAAAAAATATAGTGTGGCAACAAACTCTTTTTGGGATAATTGGTTTATACAATTAGGTGGACAATGGACAGCTTGGTATTCAGGACAAGAGCATGGTCGTAATGCTAAAAGAAGTCCTATTGAGAGTTTCCGTTCTAACCCAAGTATAGGTGTAGCTGTTGGAAAATGGTTTACACCAGGTCTTGGTCTCCGTGTTAAACTACAAGGTATTTGGGGAAAACGTGTAGGTGCTACTGATGACATTAATTCTAAGTTAGATAACAATAATAAATATTGGATTGCTAATGCACAAGCAATGTTCAATTTAAGCAACTTATTCTTAGGTTACAGCGAGACCCGTATTTGGAATATTATTCCTTTCATAGGTGCTGGTTTTGGTCGTTCAATGACAACAGATGAATATGCAACAGGTTTAAGTGTAGGTTTACAATCTTCTTGGCGTTTAAGCAAAGCTGTAAACATTTATGCAGAAGCTGGTTGGAATCGTTACGAAAGTGATATAGATGGTTTTGATCAAAAATATGGAGATCGTGGTTGGGACTCTCATGACAACTTAATGTATGCAGAGCTTGGTTTGACATTCAATTTAGGTAAATCTACATGGGATAAAGTTCCTGACATAGATGCACTTAATGCACAACACCAATCTGCTTTAGATGCTTTAAATGCACGTTTACGTGATGCAGAAGCAGAAAATGCACGCTTACGTGATGCACTTGCTAATCAAAAGCCTGTAGAAACAGTTAACGAGTCTGTTAAACAACTAATTACAACTCCAGTTTCTGTATTCTTCAATATTGATAAAACAAATATTGCTTCTCAGAAAGACTTAGTAAATGTACATGCTCTTGCTAAGTATGCTTGTGAAAATAACAATAACTTACTTGTAACCGGTTATGCTGATAGTGCAACAGGTAAACCTGCTCATAACCAATGGCTATCAGAACAACGTGCTAAGACTGTAGCAGGTGAGCTTATTAAGATGGGAGTAGAGCAAAGTAAGATTACAACAGTAGGTAAAGGTGGAGTTGATACCTTATCACCAATATCATTCAACCGTCGTGCTACTGTTCAAATTACAGACTAAAATTTATAATTAAATAATTAAATTATTAAAAAGTGCTACCATCTTTGGTAGCACTTTTTAATTTCTTTTTATGTTTGCTATTTGTATATATTTATTTCCAAATAGCGAACTAACATTTTATTAAGATAATAATTATTATTATCTTTGTATTATAGTTTACAGTTGTATACTCTAATTATAGTAATCATTTAAAAATAAATATATTAAAATAAAAATTATGGAAGAGAGTAGAAGAGAGTTAAATCGAAATTTAGCTCAAATGCTTAAAGGTGGAGTTATTATGGATGTAACCACTCCTGAACAAGCTCATATAGCCGAAGAGGCTGGAGCATGTGCAGTAATGGCATTAGAACGTATCCCTGCAGATATTCGTGCAGCTGGTGGGGTTTCTCGTATGAGCGACCCTAAAATGATACGCGGAATACAAAAAGCTGTCAGTATTCCTGTAATGGCAAAAGTACGTATTGGACATTTTGTTGAGGCCCAGATCCTACAGGCCATTGATATAGATTATATTGATGAAAGTGAAGTTCTTTCACCTGCTGATGATATATATCATATAGATAAAAATCAATTTAAAGTACCATTTGTTTGTGGTGCTAAAGACTTAGGCGAAGCTTTACGTCGAATATCTGAAGGTGCAACAATGATACGTACTAAAGGTGAACCCGGTACAGGAGATGTTATACAGGCTGTTCGTCACATGCGTCTTATACAATCAGAAATCCGTCGATTAACATCTTTGTCAGAAGATGAGCTTTATGAAGCTGCAAAGCAATTACAATCTCCTTATGATTTAGTTAAATATGTTCATGATAATGGCAAACTTCCTGTTGTAAACTTTGCCGCAGGTGGTGTTGCTACACCTGCAGATGCTGCATTAATGATGCAATTAGGAGCCGAAGGTGTATTTGTTGGATCAGGTATATTTAAATCAGGTAATCCAGAAAAACGTGCTCGTTCAATAGTCCAAGCTGTAACCAATTTTAATGATGCAAAGAAGATAGCTGAATTAAGTGAAGATTTAGGTGAGGCTATGGTTGGTATAAACGAAAGTGAAATTGCTATATTAATGGCAGAAAGAGGTAAATAAAATTTATTTTAATTTTAGAAAATATCCCCTTCATAATTATAATATTTTATGAAGGGGCTTAATTCTTATATATGACAGTAGCTATATTGGCCTTACAAGGGGCATTTGTAGAGCATGAAAAGATGCTTCAAAAACTTGGTGTTAATACTTTTGAAGTAAGAAAATTATCTGATTGGAATCGTCCAAAAGACGGCCTTATAATTCCAGGTGGAGAAAGTACAGTAATGCTTAAGCTTTTACATGAGCTTAATCTTTTTAACATAATAAAAAGTGACATACAACACGGACTTCCTGTATTTGGAACATGTGCTGGTTTAATACTTCTTTCCAAGAATGTTGATAATCCTTGTAGTAAGTTTGAGCGTTTAGGAACTATGGATATATTTACTTGTAGAAATGCTTATGGGCGTCAATTAGGTAGTTTCTATGTGGAAAAAGAGTTTATGGGTATTGACACTCCTATTCCAATGACTTTTATACGCGCACCTTATATAAACAAAGTGGGTAAGGATGTAGAAGTGTTAGCCGAAGTTGATGGACATATAGTTGCTGCACGTCAAAAGAATCAAATTGTAACAGCATTTCATCCTGAGCTTAATACAGATACACATGTACATAAACTATTTTTGGATATTATAGCAACACAATAAATATTTATATTGTAAAGTATTACTGTTTGCTAAAACTCAAAAAAACACAATAATCTTGCTCGAAGCCCTTTATAATAGGACTTCGAGTTTTCTTTTTCAAAATATTGCTATTCGGTAAAATGATTGTCTTTGCTTATGCTTATAATTTTTTTAGTACAGTAATCCTTTTTATTTTGATTACGTTATGGTTACTTGGCAAACAAACTCATATAAAATCTGTTGCTACTATTATCGTATGCAAAAGTAAGTGTATAAAGACATAGACAAAAGCAACGCAAAAAAACAAGGAAATAAAGGGACGATAAGACCAGTTAGTTTGTCAGGCTGAAAAGCTCTAAAGATTAAAAAAAAAGCACTAAAGCTTTCACAAAAAAGCTTTAAAGGTTTTAGCAAAAAGCTTTAGAGCTTTTTGCAGATTACTCATAAGCTTTTAATCGCAAAGATTGGTAGCTTCCTAACACAGATTTAAAGCTATCGTATAATAACCATTACATACCGTTTTTAAACGGTATGATTTAGTTATAATATAGAGTTGAAAATTTAATATCGTAGTGATGCACATAGCAATGAAACATTAAGTTCTGCATGTTGTATACGCACACATTTATAATAAGTGTTAAAATATCCACAAAAACAAAATATTTGTAGCTCGGTAGTTACTTTGTTTGCTAATTTATTGTAAATTTAACGGTGGAAACTTAAATATAGATTTAATGTGTTCACCAAAAAAAGTATTAACCTCTAACATTTGTAGATGATGAGAAATTTTCTTTTATTTACCTACTTAGCCTTTGCCCTCTTTTTTTCTCAAAAGACGTCTGGACAAGTCAGTTTCTATGATGCGCGGGTGAGCGGTTATGGACAGTTGGAGCGAATACTGGGCACGAAATGGAATACGATAGACTCATTGATCGTGCATGGACCTATCAACAAAGCCGATTTTACAACTATATGGAAATGCAGTTTTGAGGGAAACCTTACGGTATTGAACTTAGAAGATGCACAAGTGGAGAATAATAAGATTCCTGTACGTGCACTTTTTAAACGAGATAGGCAATTTGTAGATGATCCAAGAGCATTTCAAGGAGTCGTTTATCTGCCAATACGTCGTTTGATCCTTCCAGAAGGTATTTATGAAATAGGAGATTTTGCTTTTTCTCGGATGAGATTAGAGCAAGTGAATCTTCCAAAGAGCTTAAGGAAGTTGGGGCGTTCCTGTTTTTCAAATTGTCATTGGCTGAGTACTGATCCTTTGATTATCCCAGAGGGGATCACGGACATTCCCACCCAATGCTTTATTAACTGTCAATCTTTTAGTAAGTTAGTTCTTCCCTCTACGCTTAAAAGCATTGGTATAGCTGCTTTTTACAACACAAGAGTGGTAGAGGTAAACTTTCCTGAGGGCTTGGAGCAAATCAAACTTGCTGCTTTTTTGGGAAGTGACCTCATAGAAGCAATACTTCCTAATACAGTCATAGATTTGGAAGAGAGCATTTTTTCTATGTGTCCAGCATTAAAGAAGATACATTTACCAGAGAATATTGATACGATTCCTGCTTTTTTTGCGTCTTGGTGTCATTTATTGGAGACTGTGAATATTCCTAAGAGCGTGACAATAATAGATGAGGCTGCCTTTTGTGGTGATGTAATGCTCAAACCAGTAAACTTGCCAAACGGATTGAAACGCATAGAGAAGGATGCTCTTTGGTATGTTGCAGTTGATTCTATCATATTCCCAAATTCACTTGAGTACTTGGGAGCAGGAAGTTGTGCGAATTGGAAAAACGTCAAAAAAATATATTCGCTTTCTCCTATTCCACCATCTTGTGATGCTGACGAAGAGGGGAAACATGAAACTTTTCATGGCTTTATTCCAAACGATATACCTGTGTATGTTCCTATCGGCTCGGGCGAAAAGTACCGTCAGGCTTTTGGATGGAGCTACTTCAAAAATATCATAGAGACGGACAAGTTACCTTCTGGGATAGAAACACCTCAAGTGGACTATATCAAGAGATATAAGGTATACGGACGAGACGGTCGCTTGGTCATTAAGGTGATGGAAAACCTTTCGTCTACTGTTCCCTATTCTGTTTATTCCATAGACGGAACGATGATAGAGCAAGGACGATTTAACTCTTCCCACTCCATTCTAATGCCGTCAAGAGGTATCTATATTGTCCGCATCGGCAACTCTATTTATAAAATATTGGTGTAAAGTCCCATAATATTAATTCTGAGACAGAAGCTGAAGCATAGACTTTTGGAAATTGTATTTCTCTGTTTAGTCTTCTATTTTATACTATTGCTGTCCGCTAAAACTCCAAAAAGCACAATAATTTTGCTCGAAGCCCTTTATAATAGGACTTCGAGTTTTCTTTTTAAAAATATTGCTGTCCGCTAAAATGTTTGTCTTTGCTTATAGTCATAATTTTTTGCAAAAACAAATATAACTAAAAGGCTGATACCTTGTGAGAAGTGTCAGCCATATAATTTTAATAAATCAGTAAAAGTTTTACCCGTCAGTAATAAATAAAAATAGATAATGAAAAAGGATATTAAAATGTAGTGGTTTTATCCTTATATATATGTACAAAGTCGCCCAGCATTTAACGCTCAGGGCGACTTTGTTTGACGCTTACACGTTCATGGTTGCGGACTTATGGATTTTGACCGCTACCAATAGTGTCACCAGTACTACCTCCCGTAGTACCTCCCGTCTTGTTCTTCTTATTGGGCTTCGCCTTCACTTGCTCATAGGTAACATCGTTTAGAGTGAAATACTTGCGCGATGGTGCAAATTTCACTACAGGTTTCTCGATGTGATCTTGTGCGCGGAATACGATGCCTTTTTCTACAGCCTTGCTCTTAAACGAGGGCTTCAGCGCTCCCATGTCGCCGATGTCCACAATGTCGCCGTTGGCTACGATGTAGCGTGCCGTCTCGGTGGCAAGATTAAGAACTGCTGCCACTTCTTGCGAACTGAAAGTGGTTGATTTAGCTACGCGCTCACAGAAATTGCGGAAGTCCACGCGATGCCGTCCCGTAGGTTGAGCTATCTGTACGATCTTTCCTTTCTGCTTGCCGATGTTGAGCTTTCGCTCTGTCAGGATAAATCCTAATGGTTTGTTGGCCATAATATGATTATAAGGTTGGCTCCCTTTTGTAAGCCTTTGACGGGCCGGAAACCTATTAAACCCGTAAAGACAGTTGCCTTTGACAACTATTACAAAGATAGTAATAATATTGTAGGAAAGTATATAAATGGACTAAAAAAGTTATTAAGCTTTTTAGAAAAAGTTAGGAGCTTTTTTAGAGGCACTTATAAGTAAATTAAAAAGATTTTGCCAGCTTCTGTATCAATATTTATTTGCGCTTTTTTACTCATCAATCAAAGGTGTAAGTGTCATGGTTATGCTCGAGAGAGATAGGCTAACCTGCTAAATTCATTGTCCAAGACACATTCATTGTATTATTTTCATCATAGGCAAGTTTTATCGGCAGATTTTTTGTTGTTTTTCATAATATACCTGTAATTATAGGCGTATCCTCATTTCTGTGTGTACGATGAGATATATAAGGTCTTAAATATGAAAAGCGGATGTGTAGCGCGATAGCTCATTGCGGTACCGTTTTAGATTATATCTTAAAAGAGGTCAAGCTCGGTAGTAGTACCTTTGTAATATACAATTATTTCATCCTTGCAAACACTTGTTATTATGTAACAAAGTATTATCTTTGCACACAGAATAACAAGTGTTATTTCTTTAGCAGAACACAGCAACAAAAAGCATTTTGCTCGTTTTAAAATTGTTACTTATTTAGCTATACAACAAAGTGACTTATTTATTTTTTATCAGATACATTTTATACTAATTATCTTGGGATGCTAATACTACTTTATGGGAGAAAAAGAAACAATATTATCTATAACAGGTTCTGACAGTACTGGAGGTTCTGGGATACAAGCTGACATTAAAACAATAACATTATTAGGCTCATATGCTGCAACGGCTATAACTTCAGTAACCGCACAGGATAAAAATGGTATTCAAACAATCTATGATATACCATCAGAAGTGCTATATCGACAAATCAATTTAGCTGTAAAGTTTTTGCAGCCCACAGGTATTAAAGTTGGTATGTTACGTACAATAGACCAAGTAAATGTAGTTGAGAAAGTACTCTTAGAGTATCGTCCTAAATATGTAATTATTGATGCTGTTATAATAAGTTCTAAGGGCAATGTTTTAATGCCTAAAGAGGTGATAACATCTATTATTGCCAAATTGTTTCCATTAGCAACACTTGTAGTAATAAAACAGGATAGTGCATTATATATTTCTCAATATAGTGAAGCACATGGTAATGAGCAGTTAGTGGATATTGCTAAATATATTCTTAGTATGGGTAGCAATTCTGTAGTGCTTCAGGGGTCTACTATAGCTTCACAGTCTTTTACAGATATTCTTTTGACAAAAGCAGATAAAGTCCCATATTATTATACTCGACAGGGTGTTATAGACCGAATTACACATGGTTTAGGTGGAGCTTTTTCTTCAGCAACTGCCGTATATTTGTGCAATGGTTTTAATATACAAGAATCTGTAAAATATGCGCAAGACTATTTAGCTCAATTAATACTTCATTCTACTGATTCAAAATTTGGAATATCAACTCAACTTTTGGATCATAGTTCAAGTATGTCTATTCAAAATATTTCTATACGAAAAATAGAGATATATAATGCTTTAATGAATTTGATAGCTATAAATTATAAAGCTACACGTGAAGTTTCTTTTTATTCTAATCATTTAAATATAACGGCACGATATTTAGCACAAGTGGCTAAAAGTATCGCAGGACGAACGCCTAAACAACTTATAGATGATTATGCGATAAAAGAAATAGAGGCAGAATTAATTACTTCAAATAGGAATATACAAGAAATAGCATTCAGCTTTGGTTTTCATTCACAAGTTCAATTCAATAAATTCTTTAAAAAGATGAAGCATTGTTCACCAAGTGAATTTAAGAAATTGCAGCAATAAAAATATAAAAATGAATGCTATTTTTTATAACTTCTTAGTTAGTGCTATATTTTAATAATTGTTTCTCTGTTAGTTTTGAATAGCGTCCTATTCTGTTTAGTCTGCAAAGGTGTTCAACAGTAACATTGTGTAGTTTTGCAATAGATTCTAAAGTTTCGCCACGTACAACTTCGTGATATAATATCTGACCTATTTTATCTTGTTTTTCATATTGTTGGCGTGCGGAATAGTCTACAACTTCACGTTTATTCTTTCCAAAGTTTTTAGGTCGTCCATATCCTTGAATATTTTCGCGTGAATAACCAAGGCTTGAGGATTTACCTCTTAAAGCAGTAGCCCTATCTGATTCTGCGTCTACAGTGCTACGTCTATAAGTGTAGAAGTCTCCTGTAACATCTTGATTAGGGAAGTCAAACATGAGTGCAGGGTTTATGGCTATACCACATAAACGAGTTTCAAAGTGTAGGTGAGATCCTGTAGAACGACCAGTATTTCCACCTAATCCAATAGGCTCTCCTGCTCTTATTATTTGATTTTTATTTACTAATTGCTTTGATAAGTGTGCATAGTATGTTTCTAAGCCGTTACTATGTCGTATAACTATGTATTTTCCATATCCACTGGCTTGATATCCCACAACTCTCACTTTTCCTGAAAATGCAGAGCGTATAGTGTCTCCTATATATACCTTTATGTCAAGTCCTTTATGTGGACGTCCCCACCTTCTACCAAAGTTGCTTGTTATAACACGACTTGGTGTTGGCATGTGAAATGCTCTTAAATCAATTCTATAAATATTTGGTAAGTGTCCACTACTATGTGTACGTGCTGTATTCCAATCATTGTATAAAGAAGCAGATGGACTTGCAAATTCCTCATCTTCTTGTAGGCGTTTTATTACAATAGTATCTAATTTGTTATTACGTCTATCAATTGGTGCTTGTCTGGCTATAAGATCCTGAGCAAATGTAGGTGCTGCAGCAAAAGTTAAAACAACCGATAACGCAATTTTTTTAATTAGTGTTTTAGAATTCATTATTTATTCTTTATCGGGTTATAGCTTCATTAGAATTTTTCTAATGTTCTTGTTTTGCATCTAAAAGATTGTTGAACAAACATTCAAGAGGTCAACTTTTTTCTGATAAATACTTTGCAAAGATATTAAAAATATAACTAAATCGTTTAGGTATTAACAGTTTTTTATAACATTAAAAAAGGTACTTTTTATGAAAATTAGTTAGCATTAATATACTAAGAGGTCTATAAAAATAATCTTTTTGAGCTATTACATATTTATAATTATGATATAGACGCCCAGTCTATATTAGTTTTTCTTAACTCTTTAAGTCGTTCCCAAAGTAAATTATATTCACGTTTGCTACATGTGGGATCTTCTTGTATTATCTTTTGTGCTTCGTTCCTTGCAATCTGTACTATTTGACCATCACGTGCAATATCTGCTATTTTTAAGTCGAATGCTATTCCACTTTGTTGAGTACCTTCCAAATCACCAGGACCTCTTAGTTTAAGGTCAGCTTCTGATATTTCAAATCCATCATTTGTATTGCACATTATGTCAATTCTCTTATTTGTTTCTTTATTTAGCTTACGCGTTGTAACTAATATGCAAAAACTTTGTTCAGCACCTCTTCCTACACGTCCCCTTAATTGGTGTAGTTGTGATAATCCAAACCGTTGTGCATCAAATATTACCATTACACTTGCATTTGGAACATTTACTCCTACCTCAATAACTGTAGTAGCAACTAATATTTGTGTTTCCCCTTGAACAAATAGTTTCATTTCAGCTTCTTTCTCTTTATCTGACATTTGTCCATGAACTTTACTTAGTTTAAATTCTGAAAATATTTCTTTTAAAGTCTCATAACCAGTTTCAAGGTTCTTTAAGTCTATTTTTTCACTTTCTTTAATTAGCGGGAATACTATGTAAACTTGTCGTCCAAGATGTATTTGTTTCCTTATACCATCATATATGCTTGACGTTTGGTCATCATAGCGATGAATTGTTTCTATAGGCTTTCTACCTGGTGGTAATTCATCAATAACACTTACATCCAAGTCTCCATAAATAGTCATTGCCAGTGTACGAGGTATAGGTGTTGCTGTCATGATAAGTACATGTGGCGGATTAGTGTTTTTATTCCAAAGTTTAGCACGTTGAGCCACTCCAAATCTATGTTGTTCGTCTATAACCGCAAGTCCAAGATTTTTAAATATAACTTTATCCTCTATAAGTGCATGTGTACCTACAATAATTTTTATTTTTCCATTAGCAATATTTTCTATAATGGTTACACGTTTTTTGCCCTTTACAATACCTGTTAATAATTCAACTTGTATATCCATTCCTTTAAGGAATTCTCTAATGGTTTGTAGATGTTGTTCTGCAAGAATTTCAGTAGGTGCCATAAGACAGGCTTGATACCCATTATCAATGGCTATCAACATAGTCATTAGTGCCACTAATGTTTTACCAGATCCTACATCTCCTTGCAATAATCTGTTCATTTGCTTTCCATTCTTAAGGTCTGTACGTATTTCTTTCATAACCCGCTTTTGAGCGTTAGTTAGCGTAAAGTGTAAATTATTATTATAGAATCTATTAAAGTTATCTCCTATAATTTTAAAATTATATCCATGATATTTCTTTCGTTGATTAGCAGCATAACGTAGAATATTAAGTTGTACATAAAATAGTTCTTCAAATTTTAGTCTAAGTTTAGCTTGTTGAACATCTTTTGCACATTTTGGATAATGTATTTTGCGTAATGCTTCATCTCGTGATATAAGATTATATGGTGATGTAATAAAGTTAGGTAAAGTTTCTCTTAATGGAGTTACAATTTTATTAAGTAATGTTTTTGTTAATCGTTCTATACATCTTGAAGTAATTCCAGCTTTTTTCATTTTTTCAGTAGTTATATAGAACGGTTGCATACCCATATTGTTAAGCTGTAGTTCTGTTGCTTCTTCCACTTCAGGGTGAGTAAATTGAATACGTCCAGAGAATGCAGTAGGACGTCCAAAAATTATATATTCTTTGTCTATAGATATTGTTGAACTTATATATTTTATAGCATTGAACCATATTATATCACATACCCTCACACCATCAGTAAACGTGCCTACTGCACATTGTTTCCTTTTACCAATTTGTTTTATTTCTAAATGCAAAAAATGTCCTTTTATTTGCACAAAAGGCATATTAGGCTGCAATTCAGATATAGCATATATATGAGTTCTGTCTATATGTTTATATGGATAATATTCTAAAAGGTCACCATATGTAGATATTTTTAATTCTTTTTTTAGGATTTCTTTCCTATGTGGTCCTACTCCAGGCAAGAATTTTATGTCTTGATCAAGAATGTCCATTAATTATTCAAATAATGCCTCTGCAATTTTCAAGTCGTTTGGTGATGTTATTTTTAAGTTTTCTACATTTCCTTCTACTGTTGATATTGTATAGCCTGCGTTTTCTACCACACTTGCATCATCAGTAAACGATTCATTGTAAGGATATTTATAGGCTTCATTTAATATTTTAAAATCAAAGACCTGAGGCGTTTGTACACGTAGATATGAAGAGCGGTCTACTGTAACAGTCTTTCCATCAGGTGTTATATATCTTAGTGAATCTACACTTTTCACTATTGGTATAGCAGCTTTTGATTTATATGCCTCTTCGTAACAGCGTTTAATCGTTTCCACTGTTACTAATGGCCTCACTCCATCATGTATACCTACAAGTCCTTCAGTATTTTGTGGTATAAGTTTTAAGCCATTTTTAGAAGAGTGGAAACGAGTACTACCACTATCGGCAATTTGAAAATTTTTTGAGAAGTTATATAAGCTACATAGTTTATTCCAATAATCTTGTTGCTCTGGTGGCAATACAAGTATTATTTTTATTGTTTTATCAAATTGTGTAAAACGTTCAATGGTATGCATAAGGATAGGTTTTCCTTTCAATAATAAAAATTGCTTAGGAATTTCGCTACCCATACGCATACCACGTCCTCCAGCAACAATAATAATATAGTTCATTTTTATTATACGAATAGCATCGCTTTCTTTATCTTTAAAGCATTTTCTTCAGAACTCATTTGAGCAAGAAGCGTAAACCCAAAAATAAATGCTGCAGCAGGTCCTTTTGCCGTTGTTATATTACCGTCAACAGTGCATAAGTCACCTGTATATTCTGCCCCTTTTAAACGTTTTTCAAATCCAGGATAGCAAGTTGCTTTTTTTCCTTCTAACACACCTATAGAACCTAAAACCATAGGTGCAGCGCATATTGCAGCTAAGCGTTTACCTCTTTTGTTTTGTTCTACCAAAACTTTACGTAAGCCATCATGCAAATTAAGATTTACAGATCCAGGCATACCACCAGGCATAAACATTAAGTCAACATCATCAAAATTATTTATTTCGCTAAATAAGAGGTCTGTTTTTAGTGTTACACCATTTGCCGAAGTAACTTCTTTGCTATTCATAACACTAACTGTTTTTACTTCTACTCCACCACGTCTCAATATATCCACTGGTGCTAAAGCTTCTGTATCTTCAAAACCAGTTGCTAAAAATTCGTATACCATAGTTATAATTATTTTATAGTTTTAATATATAGTCTCAACTTATTTCGTTATTTTTGCAGCAAAATATATTTGCAAATATACTAATTTACTTGATAAAGTTTCACTTATACAGATTTAAAAGAATATAAATCATTTTAAACATATATGCCTAATAAAAAACTTAGTTTTGCAGTTTTTGGAAATTTTTATGATGATAAAACAACAATAATAATAAAAGATATTATTTGGTTACTTGGTCAGAGAGATGCTGATATATATATAGAAGAGGCGTTTTTAGCAGACCAAAACTTTAGTAATGGTATTACTGGAGTTTTTAATAAAGATACTATTAAAGCTGATTATGTTATAGCCTTAGGAGGAGATGGCACCTTTCTTAGGGCTGCAAGTTATATAGGTAGTAAGGAAATACCTATTATAGGAGTAAATTTAGGACGTTTAGGATTTCTTGTTAATACCAAACCAGAAGAGTTAAGTGATACTTTAAATAATATATATGCAAAAAATTTTTCTATCGATAAAAGAACAGTAATAAAAGTAGCAACAAAAGGCGAAAAGGATACTATACAGTTGCCGTATGCGTTAAATGATATATCAATATTGAAAAAAGACGATGCAGCAATGATAACAATACATACGAGTATTAATGGAGAGCCTTTAGCAAATATTTCTGCAGATGGGCTAATTGTATGTACTCCAACAGGTTCTACTGCTTACTCTTTATCTAATGGTGGTCCAATACTTGTTCCGCATAGTGGTAATTTATGCTTAACTCCTATAGCACCTCATAGTTTAAATATAAGACCTTTAGTTTTTAGTGATGATGTTGTTGTAGATCTTAAGATTGATAGTAGAAGCCATAACTACCTTGTTGCTATTGATGGTCGTTCAACAACTCTTAGAGAGGGTAGTGAGCTTACTATAAGTAAGGCAGCATTTAAAATAAATGTAGTAAAACAGGCTAATAATAATTATTTTGATACTCTAAGAAAAAAATTGATGTGGGGTGCTGATTTACGGAGTATAACAAAAGAATAAGCTAAAGTAATGGGAATAAGAAGTTACTTTAAAATGCCAAGAAATAGGTATACTGTTACTATTTTACTTAAATGGCTCTGGTCTTCTTCAAAAGGCAATCGTCTACAAGCTTTTTTGAATGCTATTATTGGCCTTCTTGGTGTTGTTGTTTCTTTATCCAGTGTTTGGGCTGTGCAACGTGCTATAGATATAGCCTCACATAATGTTGCAGGCAATATATATATAGCTGTCTTTGTGATGGCACTACTTATATTATCAGATTTTGCCCTCAGTGTTGCTTCTATATGGGTACAAAATCTTTTAGGTATAAAAGCTCAAAACCGTATGCAGCAAAAGCTATTAGAACGGATATTAAAATCAGAATGGAAAGGAAAAGAATCACACCATTCTGGAGATATATTGAACAGGCTTGAGCTTGATGTTAATAACGTTGTAGATTTTATAACGGTAACGATTCCTGATGCTATTTCTACATTAGCTTTATTTATTGGTGCATTTAGCTACTTGTTATCTATGGATTGGCGACTTGCAGTTGTGATAGTAGTAATGTTTCCTATATTTCTTCTTTGTAGCAAAATATATATACGACAAATGAGAGGATTAACAAGTGAAGTTAGAGGCTCTGATTCTAAGGTACAAAGTATTCTTCAAGAAACTATACAGCATCGTATGCTTTTAAAGACTTTAGAGGGGGAAGATATGGCAGTAGATAGATTGGAGGCACAACAAAGAGAACTTAGACATAATGTTATAAGACGAACTAAATTTTCTGTATTTTCAAGTCTTACTATTGGTATAGGTTTTTCATTTGGTTATTTAATAGCTTTCACTTGGGCTGCTGTTAGATTGTCATTAGGAACATTAACATTTGGTGGAATGACTGCATTCCTGCAATTAGTAAATAAGATTCAGCGACCAGCACGACAGTTAACTCGCTTAGTTCCTACTTTTGTTTCTGTTCTCACTGCTGCTGAAAGACTTTTAGAACTTCAAGAAACACCGCTTGAACAACAAGGAAAGCCTATAAAAATTAATGGACCAATTGGTATAGAGGTTGATAATGTATCGTTTAAATATGACGATGGGGATGAAAATACTATTAACGATTTATCTGTTGATTTCAAGCCTAATACGTGTACTGCTATTTTAGGAGAAACAGGAGTTGGTAAAACAACTCTAATACGTTTATTGCTGGCATTACTTAAACCTACTAAGGGAAACATCTATATATATAATGATACTGGTAAAAAAGAGATGACTTCTCTGATGAGAAATAATTTTTCTTATGTGCCTCAAGGTAATACCCTAATGAGTGGAACTATAAGGGATAACTTGAAAATGGGAAATCCTATGGCTAATAGTGAAGATATGAAAGACGCTCTTATACAGAGTTGTGCAGATTTTGTTTTTGAGTTACCTGATGGTTTAGATACTATGTGTACCGAACTTGGAGGAGGGCTTAGCGAAGGACAAGCGCAGCGTATCTCCATAGCGCGTTCTCTGTTACGTAATAGTTCTATAATTCTTTTTGATGAGGCTACATCTGCATTAGATCCAGAAACAGAGAAGCAACTTCTAAATAATATCTTAAAGCAAAAAAATAAAACTATAATTTTTATAACACATCGTCAAGCAGTAGTTGATTATTGTGATACAACAATTACATTACAAAAAAATAACTAAATATGAAGAACTTATTTATATATGCAATTATCTTATTTGCATCTTTAGCTAATGCTAATGCACAAGATTTAGATTCTAAGTATGCTAAAGGTTTATTAGCGCCGGGTACAGTGGCACCTAACTTTACGCTTAAAACAGCTGATAATAAAGATATTGAGCTCAAAACTTATAGAGGAGACTATGTAGTACTTGATTTTTGGGCTTCATGGTGTTCAGATTGTCGTAAAGCAATCCCTTTAACAAAAGAACTTTGGAATGATTTTAGAGATTATAATGTTAGATTTATAGGTGTGTCTTTTGATACGAATAAGGATGCATGGATAAAAACTTATTGGGATAAGTATCAAATGAATTGGACACAAGTTAGTGAACTAAAAAAATGGAAAAAGGCAACTACTATTGATAGACTTTATAAAGTAGATTGGATACCTACATTGTATCTTATAGACCCTAATGGTAAAATAATTTTAGGTACAGTGCAAATAGATAAGTTAAGAGCTAAACTTGAGCAACTTAGACCAAAGTTAAAACTATCTAATGTTGATGTGCAAGCTAACTATATAGGAGGAGATTCTATTATGAATAATTATTTAATGGCACATCAATTATATACTATTCTTTTAAGACATATGAAAATACAAGCTAAAGTAATAGTTATGTTTAATATAGAAATGGATGGTACAGTAACAGGTGCAAGAGTCTTAAAGATGAGTGATTTAAAAGCTAACAATCCTAAATTCTATAAATTATCGTCCGAAAAACAACAAGGTATTTTAGAAAAAGCAGAGAAGCATTTCCGTAATGAGGCTGTTAGACTTGTGTCTAAAATGCCTAAATGGAAACCAGCATTAAATAACGGACGACCTATAGCAAGCCAAAAAACTATTACAGTTAATTTTGACCCTTATTGGATAGGCGAAAAACTGTAAATTAATATTTGTGAATATTACGAAATATAAATGATATATGTTTTAATATTGTTTTGATAATTCCAAAATGATGACTCATTATTTTAAATCGTTCTATTAATGAGCTAAAATGATTATTGGTAGTAGTACCTGTAGCTAAGTAGTGTGCAATAACAGAGTGTACGTTTCTTAGTAATAAGCCTCTTTTTTCAGCTTCTTTCATTATATTGATGCACCAATCAACATCTGACGAAAAGCGGTATTTTGTGTTATAATGAATTTTTTTTGCAATATCTAATCTGACATAGAAAGCTTGGTGGCATACAACCATTCCGTTTATAAACGAGTGCCATGTAAGAACTTCTGGAGCTTTTAGACGGCGTGGATATAATATTTTACCCGTGTTATCAATAATATTAGTTTCTCCAAAAATAACAGCTGGATATTCTTCTCCATCGCCTGCTTCTGCTGTTAAAGCAACAGATTTTAATGTTTTTTGATTAGGTAGCCTGTCTCCTGCATTTAAAAACAATATATAGTCTCCAGCTGCAAGGTCTATCCCTTTATTCATAGCATAGTATAGCCCTTCATCAGGTTCACTTTTTATTACTATTTGGTGTCCATTATCTGATGTGTCTGATATTTCTTTATATCTTTTAGCAATTTCTATTGTATTGTCTTTTGATTTTCCATCAATTATTAAGTGTTCGATATGTGGATAATCTTGATATAGTATAGAGTTAATAGTTGGCTGAAGCACATGAGCAGCGTTATAAGTTATAGTTACGATTGAAAATGTAATCATTTTATAATATTTGTTTTTTTGATAGCTTGTTTATATATATCTAAATATTTTTTTGCTACACTTTTTTGAGAGTAGCAGTCTTTTACTTTTTCTAAAGATGATTTGTATAAAGAATTATAGTCAGCTTCGTATAGGACCCAATGTATACCATTGGCTAAATCGTTATAGTCTTTTGCTTTAGCAATATAACCTGTAGAGCGATGCTCTATCATTTCTGGTATACCTCCAACATTAAACCCTACGCACGGAATGCCACATGCCATAGACTCCATTATTGTGTTTGGGAGGTTATCTTCTAATGAAGGCAAAACAAAGGTATCAGCGGCATTATAAACAATGTTTATGAGGCTTGCCTCGCTTATATAACCAATATTATGAACTTTAAAGGGTAATTTATCTATTAAATCTTCAGAATGACCTCCCAAAAGAGCTATTTCAATATTTTCTTTTGTTTCTGGACAAGATGTTTTTAATAGTTCCATAGCTTTTATGAAGTATTCCATTCCTTTTCGCTTATCTGTTACTTTTTGAGAAGCAAAAAGTATTATTTTTTTTTCTATTGGTAAGTTGAGTTTGTTTCTGCAATATATTTTATCTAAAGGCTTAAATATAGTAGTATCAATAGGGTTAGGTATATTAGTTATAAATTGATTTGTTAGTATTCCACTTTTTTTTGCTTGTTGTGCAAGCCAATTGCTGCATGATACAAAATGAATATGTCCTTTTTCTATTATTTTCTTTTTCTTATTATATACTCTTTGTGCAAGTTTATTATTTTTATTAGGAAGTAAAGGACATATAGTGCATCCATTATGAAATCCTTCACAACCATGTGCGTAATGGCATATTGATGAGGCTGGCCAAAGGTCGTGCATTGTCCACACTATTGCTTTACCTGATAAGATTATTTTTTTTATATTGTTAAGAGACAACATACCTTGGTTTATCCATGATAGATGTATAACATCTGCTTCTTTAAATTCTTTTATAGATGTTATATCTGTTCCAATGTTAGCAATATCAATGGCAAAAAGGTTTGTTTTATCAAAATTCAGATTATAATATATACAAAATCTTTCCCAAAGTTTATTCCACTTTGTTTTATAAGATGATTTTATCGCTACAATATTATCATCGTTAGTTTGTTTATCACGTACCAGCATTTTTGCTTGTACTCCATTATTATTTAATGCTTCTTTTAGACGATTAGCAGCTACAGCAGCTCCGCCAGTCGTTTCGCTTGTATTAATAATAAGTACCCGCATGTTATTAATATAGCCTCATCTGTTTCATGTTACAAAGATACATTATTTTTTAGCTTAATAGTATAAGGAAAGTTTATTATTTGCATACATCACCGTTTAAGTTATAAAGTGTTATATAAAAAATGAAAGACTGATAACTCAAATAGTTATCAGTCTTTATCAATTAGAAAATGTAAATATAATTAAAGACAGTCATTTCTTATTTTATGTAGCGATAAAAATGGCTATTAAAATTCTGCGTTTTTAGGTGTACGTGCAAATGGAATTACATCACGTATATTTTGCATACCAGTTACAAATAGAATTAATCTCTCAAATCCTAAGCCGAACCCACCATGAGGGCATGTTCCATATTTTCGTGTGTCAAGATACCAGTTGTAAACACTTTCATTCATACCGCGATTTCGTATCTCTTCAAGTAGTTTATCGTAATTTTCTTCTCGAACGGATCCACCAATAATTTCTCCTATATGTGGGAAAAGTACATCAGTGCCTTGCATGGTTTTACCATCTGTATTTTTCTTCATATAGAATGATTTTATTTCACTTGGATAGTCGGTCATTATAACTGGGCATTTGAAATGTTTCTCGACTAAGAAACGTTCGTGTTCGCTACAGAAGTCCATGCCCCATTCATTGATAGGAAATTCAAATTTGACCCCGTTTTCTTGCGCTTTTTTTAATATATTAAAGCCTTCTGTATAGGTAAGCCTTATAAATTTGTTTTTTACTACATTTTCTAACCGATTTATAAGCTCTTTATCTATCATTTTGTTAAGGAAAGCCAAATCGTCTTTGCAATTATCTAAAGCCCATTGGACACAATATTTAATGAAATCTTCTTCTAAGTCCATTAGTTCTTCTTGGTCTATAAAAGCAACTTCTGGCTCTACCATCCAAAACTCTGCAAGGTGACGAGGTGTGTTTGAGTTTTCTGCTCTGAAAGTAGGTCCAAATGTATAAATAGCACCTAATGATGTAGCTCCCAATTCACCTTCTAATTGACCAGAGACAGTCAAATGAGTCTTTTTTCCAAAGAAATCAGCATTATAATCAACCTCTTTATTAGACTTTGCAATACGATCTAAATCTAAAGTTGTTACTTGAAACATGTTTCCTGCACCTTCACAGTCGCTTCCTGTAATTAAAGGTGTATGAAAATAGTAAAATCCGTGTTTATGGAAATATTGATGTATAGCTATAGCCATATTATGGCGTATTCTAAATACTGCGCCAAAGGTATTAGTACGCAAACGTAAATGTCCATATTTGCGCATATACTCAAAACTTTGTCCTTTTTTTTGCATTGGGTAGTCATTAGGACACAGTCCATATATTTCTATATCTTTACATTGAATTTCACATGTTTGTCCTTTTCCTTGACTTTCTACAAGTGTACCGACAACACTGATACAAGATCCTGTTGTAATACACTTTAGTTGCTCATTATCTATAATTTTAGGATCTACAACTATTTGTATATTATTGATAGTAGAGCCATCATTTAATGCAATAAAATCAACGACTTTGCTGCTACGATGTGAACGTACCCATCCTTTTACATTAATGCTATTACCAAAATTTCTAGATAGAAGTGCATCTATTATTTTTGTTCTTTTCATTACTACTTTATTATTTACAAAATTTGATTATAAATATTGAGGTAAATAATATTATGTGTATTTTATCAATATTTATTTATTACTTTATTTTGTCTATAAGGTTCTTATTCAAAAGCTCCCATACGTAGCATTTCTACTTCTTGTTGTGTAAGGAATCTCCAATCTCCACGACGTAAATTCTTTTTTGTTAACCCAGCAAATTGTACACGATCTAATTTTACAACACGATAGCCTAAGCTTTCGAATATACGGCGTACGATACGATTTTTTCCACTATGTATTTCGATACCTACTTGACATTGATCTTTCTCATCTGCATATTGAATTGAATCAGCTTTAATAGTGCCATCTTCAAGCTCTATACCATCTGAAATTTGTTGTAGTGCTTGTGGTTCTACTGGCTTGTCAAGAAAAACATGGTAAACTTTTTTCTTTAGAAATTTAGGATGTGTCAATTTACTAGCCAAGTCCCCATCATTAGTAAGTAACAGCACACCAGTAGTATTACGGTCTAAACGTCCAACAGGATAAATACGTTCTGGACAAACATTTTTTACTATATCCATAACAGTTTTACGTTTCTGTGGATCATCACTTGTTGTTACATAGTCTTTTGGCTTATTCAAAAGGATATATACCTTCTTTTCTAATGATACAATGTTGTCTTTAAACTTAATTTCATCAGACCGTAACACCTTTGTTCCTAACTCTGTTACAACTGTACCATTGACAGTTATGTTACCGGCTTTGATAAATTCATCAGCTTCACGTCGTGAGCATATTCCTGCATTTGCAAGATATTTATTAAGTCTCAAAGGTTCATTTGGATCATAATTTTCTTCTTTATATTCAATACGTTTTTTCATTGAATATTTAGAATTTGGATCGTAAGAGTTGTTGTATTGTCTATAACCTTGGTTATGATAGTTGTTGTAACCACCATAGTTGTTATATCCACCTCTGTTATTATGGTTATTATATCCTCCACGATTGTTATAGCTACCGCGATTATTGTAGCTACCTCCACGATTGTTATAACTTGCTCCACGACCGTTATAGCTGTTTCTGTTGTTATAACCGTCTATGTTTTCGCTATTATTATATCTTGGGCGATAGTCTCCTTGTTGAGGTCTGTACTGATAATTATTGCGGTTTTGGTAATTGCTATTTTGTCGTGTTTGATAGCCATTGTTACGCTGTTGATAGTTGTTTGCCCGATAGCTATTTCCACGAGATCTATAATTACCGTTTTGATAGTTTTGTGATGTGGAATACCCTTGTATATTTGTTCCGAATCCTTCAGGACGGAATTCCTTTTCTTTAGTATTTACACGTTCTGCAGCATAAGCATGTTGTGCGGTTATACGTGGTCGTTGCGAACGACCTGTTGTGCTATGGTACTCTCGATCATAGTTCATTTGTCCATTAGGTGAGTAGCCTTCACGATTAGTCTCTTTTTCAGTAGACTGATTTTCTTTTTGTTCTAATTCGTCTATCATACATTTATTTGTTAATGTGCCTCACGGCTTTGGTTATGAAATTATCTATATACTTTATGATATTACTTTGTTAATTATTTATTTACTTTCCTATATAATTATATGGTGTAATTGATAGTAATTCTTTTTTTATTTTATCTGTTACATTTAGACCCTTAATAAAGTTATGAATTTCTTTTTCTGTTATTTTTGAGTTAGTCCTTGTTAACTTTTTAAGTGCTTCGTATGGATTTGGATACCCTTCTCTACGCAAAATGGTTTGTATTGCTTCTGCAACGACAGTCCATGTATCTTCCAAATCTTTATTGATTTTATCTTCGTTTAGTATGAGTTTTCTTAGCCCTTTAAGAGTGCTTTTAATGGCTATTAACGAGTGGGCAAATGGTACTCCAATATTACGAAGCACTGTTGAATCTGTTAAATCTCTTTGTAATCTACTAACAGGTAATTTACGAGCTAAAAACTGTAAAATAGCATTAGCTATTCCTATATTACCTTCACTATTTTCAAAATCAATAGGATTAACTTTATGTGGCATAGCACTGGACCCCACTTCTCCAGCTTTTATTTTTTGCTTGAAATAGTTCATGGATATGTACAGCCAAAAATCTCTATCTAAGTCTAATATTATTGTATTTATACGACGTAGAGCATCAAATATAGCACATATATTATCGTAGTTGCTTATTTGAGTTGTCCATTGTTCTCTTTCTAATCCTAAGGATTTGTTAATAAAGTTATCTGCAAATTTTTTCCAATCAATATTTGGATAGGCTACAGTGTGAGCATTAAAATTACCTGTTGCACCTCCAAATTTTGCTGTTATTTTACAGTTCTTTAGAATATTTAGTTGTTCTGTTAGTCTATATACAAATACTTCTATTTCTTTTCCTAAACGTGTAGGAGAGGCTGGCTGCCCATGAGTTTTTGCTAACATTGGTATATTTTCCCATTCTTCAGCATAGTCTTTAAGTTGGCTTATAAGTTCTTCTATTGCTGGATAATAAACGTTTACTAATGCTTCTTTTATAGATAATGGTACACTTGTATTATTTATATCCTGAGAAGTTAAACCGAAATGTATAAACTCTTTATATTTGTAGATGTTTTCTCCTATTTCTTTTATTTTATCTTTTATAAAATATTCTACAGCTTTAACATCATGGTTAGTAACTTTTTCGATTTCTTTTACTTTAGCTGCATCCTCCTCTGTAAAATCTCTGTAGATAGTTCTAAGTTTATCAATTGTATCTTTATCAATTGCTTTAAGTTGAGGTAGAGGTAATGAACACAAGCTTATAAAATATTCTATTTCTACATGAACTCTGTACTTTATTAGTGCATATTCTGAAAAATATTTTCCTAATTTATTAGTTTTGTCTCTATAACGTCCATCAATTGGAGATATAGCGGTTAATAAATTCAGCTCCATTTTTGTATATGTATATTATTTGTCACTGCAAAATTAAGTAAATTAATTTATTTCAAATTATTTTTTTTATTTTATTTATTATCGTAAACTATTGTTTATACACAGCAAGTGGTATATCTGTAACTTTTGCATAATATGTGTTATTTAAACGTATATATTTTTTACATTTAGCTTGCTTAACATTAGTTTAGTGGAGGGATGTTGCACAAATGTGGAATAGATGGTTGGCTTGATTTAGGCAAATAATATCTACGTTTAAAATTCAAAATATCTCCTAAGGCAATCAATCTCTTTATGTCCTTTTATTTAATACTGAAAAAATCAATTGTTTTGTGTATGCTAAATATTGTCTAATGACTTTTTATACCATTGATATAGTTTTTTTACTCCTTCTTCAATTTCTATTTTGTGTATCCATCCTAAGGAATGCAGTTTAGTAACATCTGTTAATTTTCGTGGAGTACCATCAGGTTTTGTTTCGTCCCAAAGTATAGATCCTGAAAATTGTAAAGTTTTAGCTATTAGTAAAGACAAGTCTTTTATGCTAATTTCTTTGCCTGTACCAATATTTATATGGCAGTTGCGTATTTCTCCAAGTGTTGGTATTGCGCCACCTCTTCCTTCACTATTATTTCTGTTTATTTGTGCATCAGCTTTAGTACCGTAAAAAACAGAAGAATATTTGTCTATTCCTATAATATCTTTAAAGTCTATATTTAATAATATGTGAACAGACGCATCTGCCATATCCTCGCTCCATAGAAATTCTCTTAGTGGGCTACCTGTTCCCCATAGTGATACTTTGTTATTTTCAATTCCATAGAACTTCAAAGCTGTTAGTATATCTTCTTTACTGTTATTACCATCTATTTTGTCAAGTCCTGTAATATTAGCAAGTTTTTCAGAAGAATGTATAGGCCGTTTATTCATGTCTGTACGTATAGCTTTCCAGTTGTTTTCATTGATAAGTTTTGCTAAATATATTTTTCGCATCATTGCAGGCATTACGTGACTATTTTCTAAATGGAAATTATCATTAGGTCCATAAAGATTTGTAGGCATAACAGCTATGTAGTTAGTTCCATATTGTAGGTTATAGCTTTCGCACATTTTTAGTCCAGCTATTTTTGCAATTGCATATTCTTCATTAGTATATTCTAAAGGTGAAGTTAATAAGGATGTTTCTTTTATTGGTTGTGGTGCATTTTTAGGATATATACATGTAGATCCAAGGAATAAAAGTTTTTTTACATTATGTTTATAGGCATTAGAAATAACATTACATTGAATTTTCATGTTTTCCATAATGAAGTCGGCTCTGTAGAGACTATTAGCCATTATGCCCCCAACAAATGCGGCTGCAATTACTACTGCTTCTGGTTTTTCTTTTTCAAAAAAATCATCAACTTCTTTTTGGTTGGTTAGATCTAACTCACTATGCCCTTTCCCTATCAGATTATTATATCCTCGTTTTTTTAGGTTGTTCCATATAGCTGACCCAACTAATCCTTTGTGTCCTGCTATGTATATCTTAGATGTTTTATTAATTGTTGTCATATATATACTTATCTTTATTTATCAACAAAAGTAGTCTTTTTATTCAAGATAGGAGAGTAATTTACAGTAAAATAGACTATCTTAATCAGTTGTAGGAATTAATTTAGTGTATATTTAATTTTGCTGATGATTCTGACAAATAAACAGTTTGTTATTTTGTGTAGTTTCTGATGTGGCAAAAAACTGTTTTTTAAGTTAGTGCTATAGAGTTCATATTATAATAGTTTATTATATAGGTGAATAATATATAAGAATAGTCTTTATATATATTATTTAGGGTATACTATCGATAGTATACCCTAAATAAAAATTAATATCCTCAATGTATTTTATGCTCCGTGGAACAAGTATTCAGCTTGAGTATCTTTTGTGAGTTGTGTAAACAATTTTTCTTGTAAGCAGTCTGCTAATTCAAGAGCTTTAGATAATATTTTGTCAGAGAACTCTTGTAGTAAGTCTTGTGCATGTAGTGGCTGAGTCTTATATATGCGTAAGTATTCTTCCTCCATTTCACGTTGACGTTGATCAGTTTCTTGCTCAAACTTCAAGTAGGCTTCTTTAATCATAGGTGCATACTTATTATAATTTACCATACCTAAAGTCATGACTTTACGGAATTTCCAATAAGCAGAATCAACACTAGCTTCGTTAGTACCCTTAGTATATTCTACTGGGTAAGATTTTATACCTTGGTAAAGTGGTAAGAATAGGCCTAAGTCAGCCATACCCATAGCAACATAATTGATACATCCGATTGCTTTAGGTAGTTCTGGTCTTACTTGTAATATATGTGTTTGAGTTGTACGGAATATAGAAACTGGGCGATAAGGCTCATTAGGGTTACTATGTAGATAAGGATCATGCTCTGTATTGTCATAGTGGAAGCGGAAAGCCTTACGCATGTCAGTAATGCTTATAAGTTTTTCAGCTTTTGCATATACAGGGAATGTATTCTTTTTAACATCGTTCTTTATAGCAGGTGAGAACATACCTTGTAGTCCCCATACACGTGGGTAGTTATAAGTAGTATCAAGTTCTATATCGCGTGCATAAGATACGTGGAAGTCAAATTCACCTTTTTTAGGATCATATAAACCGTTCTTTTCTGCAAATTCTAATAAGTCTGCAGATGCTAAGTAGTTTTCTTTATCTTTTGGATCATATTTACGGAAACGACTTTGGTTACCTGTAACAAAATATTGTTCTTTAGGTATTCTGCAAGCTAACCAGCGATGACCACAAGCTGTTTCTAAGTACCAAATTTCTTTGTTATCAACAAATCCTATACCGAAGCCTTCTGCTATACCATGTTTTTCAATTAGCATACCAAGACGTTCTACACCTTCGCGGGCTGTGTGTACATAAGGTAGTACAATATTGAACACTGCATTCTCTGCAAGACCTGTTTCTACAAGAGGGTCAAATTTTAAAACCTCATCGCTACTAAATATACTTTCAGTTGCACTCATACCTACACCTGCAGTGTTGAAACCAGCACTACCCCAATGGTTAGGTAAGCTATATGGAGCTAAAGCACTATATCCTAAGGCTTCTTTTGGAAGTTTGCAACGGAAAGGACTATCTTTTGCTATAAATTCTTTGGGGCCTTCTTTTGTGTCAGTATATAGTTCATAGTTCTTAGCTTCCATAGCATCCCAGTCTTCTGAACGTGCTACAATCATAGAACCATCTGCTGTCATTTCTTGACCAACGATAATAGTTGTACACTCTGATGGCAAGTTGTTTGCCTTGAATTCTTTTTCTTTCATAGATTAATTTTTTTAGTTGGATTTTTATATTGGCAAATATAATGATTTTCTTTTAAAAACGTAAAAAAAAGACAGTAAAAACTATGTTATTTTGTTTTTTTTTAATTTTATGTAACTATTTAATTTAGTTATATACATTAATATATAAAAGTTATATTTCTTCTAATTCGGCAGCTTTAACCTTTTTGAATAGATCAGATGCAAAGACAAGTTCATTAAGTTTTTTGTTTTTTGATTTTATTATTGTATCTTTATTTCCTTGCCACTCTTTTCGACCATCACTTAAAAAAATAATATTTTCGCCTATACCCATGACAGAGTTCATGTCATGAGTGTTTATAATAGTAATAGTATTATCTTCTTTTGTAATTTCTGTTATTAGATTATCAATGATAAGAGAAGTTTTAGGGTCTAATCCAGAATTTGGTTCATCACAGAAAAGATATTTAGGTCTTAAAACGATAGCACGTGCTATAGCTACACGTTTTTGCATTCCACCAGAAATTTCTCCCGGATATTTATTCTCTGCACCAATGAGGTTAACTCTCTCTAAACATTTTAGAGCTTGTTTGTTTCTTTCTTTTATGGAAAGGTCAGAAAACATATCTAAGGGAAATCTTACATTCTCCAATACTGTTAGTGAGTCAAATAAAGCAGAGCCTTGGAATATCATTCCCATATTCCTTCTTATTTTAAGTTTTTCCTTTTTTGTAAGTTGAGTAATATTTATATTGTCATATAGAATTTCTCCACTTGTAGGAATTAGCAGTCCTACTAAACATTGCATAAGTACAGTTTTACCAGCTCCACTTTGTCCTATTATTAGATTTGTTTTGCCAACTTCAAATTGTGTGTTTATATCGTGTAAAATCTCTTTGTTTCCAAATGATTTGTATAAATGATTAATTTCAATCATACTAACTTAATAATTGTGTTAAAAATACATCGCTGAATAGGATTAAAACACTTGATGCTACAACGGCATCAGTGGATGCCTTTCCTACTTCTACAGAACCACCTTTCACAGTATAACCAAAATAGGAGGAAACACTTGATATTACGAATGCAAAGAATAGGCTTTTGAGAATGCTCATATACATAAACCAAGGATTAAACGAATGTTGTAAACCTGCTGTAAGATCTGTAGGTGTGATAATGTGGGCAATAAAGGCTGTTGCATATGCACCTATTATACCCATAGTGGCAGAGAAAATTACTAAAAAAGGCATTATTGTAATTAATCCTGTTATTTTGGGTAAGATTAAGTAACTTGCAGAGTTAACTCCCATAATTTCTAAGGCATCAATTTGTTGAGTTACTCTCATTGTACCTAATTCGGATGCTATATTAGACCCAACTTTACCAGAAAGAATTAAACACATTATACTTGAAGAAAACTCTAATAGCATAATTTCTCTTGTTACATATCCTGATACCCAATGGGGCATCCATGGACTTTGAACGTTAAGTTTTATCTGTATGCATATAACTGCGCCTATGAAGAACGAAATTAAAAGAACTATACCTATTGAATTTACACCTAATTGGGATATTTCTTTTATATAGCGTTTAAAGAACATTCTAAACCTTTCTGGTAAACTAAACGCTCTACCCATTAAGAGTAAATATTTACCTAAGGTTGTAAGCCACTTTTCTATTAGCATTTATATTACTGTATAAAAATATCTACAAAAGTAATTAAAAATAGCTATATTGAGCAATTTATTTAATAGTTTTGCTCTTTCGATTCAGCATCTTAGTTTTTATTTTGTTACTTTTGTAACTATAAATATGGCTATATCTATATAAAACAGATATTTAATTATGGAAAATGTAGTAGTTACTCCTGAAGATGAAAAACACAGTGTGTTGCGTACAGATGGACTTGTAAAGCGATATGGTAAACGTACTGTAGCAAATGGTGTCAGTATAAATGTAAAGCAAGGAGAGATAGTAGGACTGCTTGGACCTAACGGTGCGGGTAAGACAACATCTTTCTATATGACAACAGGATTAATAATACCAAATGAAGGTCATGTGTATATCAATGATATAGATATTACCAAATATCCTGTATATAAACGTGCAAAAGCAGGTATTGGATATTTGCCACAAGAAGCAAGTGTTTTTAGAAAAATGAGTGTTGAGGATAATATAATGAGTGTTCTTGAGATGACAAAGAAAACAAAAACTCAACGTATCGAACGAATGGAAAGCCTTATACGAGAGTTTCGTTTAGAAAAAGTTCGTAAAAATTTAGGGGATAGGTTGTCAGGAGGTGAACGACGTCG
Organism: uncultured Prevotella sp.; assembly: GCA_946998295.1. Classification (GTDB taxonomy): domain Bacteria; phylum Bacteroidota; class Bacteroidia; order Bacteroidales; family Bacteroidaceae; genus Prevotella. Next base: position 28,771 of record CAMPYS010000006.1, on the reverse strand, counting down.
CTGCGAGATAGCTCGTTGCTTAGCTATTGATCCTAAATTTATTATGTTAGATGAACCATTTGCTGGTGTTGATCCTATAGCTGTAGAAGATATACAACATATTGTTTGGCAGTTAAAATTCCAAAATATTGGTATATTGATAACAGATCATAATGTTCACGAAACATTAAATATCACAGACAGAGCTTATCTTTTATTTGAAGGACGTATTCTTTTTAAAGGAACACCAGAAGAATTGGCACAGAACAAAATAGTTAAAGAAAAATACCTCGGTACAGACTTTGTACTTCAGAAAAAAGATTTTCAGCTTATAGATGAAAGGAAAAAAGCAGCGGAAAACAATGTATAAACTTATAGTTAGGTTTATACAGAATTGGTAGATAAATATAGTAAAAAAAATATACAAAAAAAAGGATTTGAAGATTTCGGTTTTTTTCTTCTTTAGTATGGCAATAAATCTATATTAAAGTGTACTTTTAAAAGGTAAACTATATTTATGTAACTATTTGTAAAACAATATTTTGTGGAATGATATGCAATCACTATAATCGTTTAACTTAATCTACAGCTGCGTTCCTTATAAAACCACTTCAGTCGTTTAACTTAATCCACAGCCGCGTTCCTTATAGAACCTCTTCAGTCGTTTAACTTAGACGATTTTTATACTTGTTTTTATAGGTAATTTTTCTTTACAATTATCGTTTCGTATAAAATATTTAATAAAAGACAAACTAAGTACTAATAAAAAGTTGGAATATATCATAATATAGAATGTGTTGCAATGCAGGGGTAAGACAGGTGTAACTGATGGAATTATATATATAAATTATGGACTTACTGATGCAGAATTTGAACTAATAAAGAAATGAGTTTTTAAAGTTTGGTTATCGCAAAAAAAAATAGCTAATAGCTTATTTAGTGCTATTAGCTAATAATTTTTTAAAGGAAAAGACGGTTGTAAACACTTAATAAACCTAATCTCTATAATATAATTTTCTCAATCTATTAGTGAGCTTCAAGCCAATTATCTCCCCAACCTAAATCTACTGTTAGTGGAATTGATAATTTATAAGCATTTTCCATTTCACGTTTGACAATATTCTCAACAATCTCTTTTTCTTCTTTTGGTACAGAAAAATCGAGTTCATCATGTACTTGTAATATCATTTTAGCCTTTAGATTTAGTTCTTTAAAGCGGTTATATATCTTTATCATAGCTATCTTGATAATGTCGGCTTCAGACCCTTGTATAGGTGCATTTATTGCATTTCTTTCAGCAAATCCCCTTACAGTAGCATTGCGGCTATTAATGTCGTTCAAATATCTTCTGCGAAGAAAAATAGTTTCAGCGTATCCTCTTTCTCTTGCTTTTTGTTTTGCATTTTCCATATATTCTTTTACCTTTGGGAAGGTCTTGAAATAATCTTCTATAAGTTCTTTTGCTTCCTTATTAGATATATTCATTCTTTGAGCTAAGCCGTATGTGGTTATGCCGTATATAATTCCAAAATTAGCCTGTTTTGCTTTTTTTCGTTGTGTATCTGTAACATTTTCTATAGGTTCGTGCCATATTTTAGCGGCTGTAGCTCGGTGTATGTCGAGATTATTATTGAACGCTTCTATCATATTTTCATCTTTTGATAGATGTGCCATAATACGCAACTCTATTTGACTATAGTCTGCCGATAGAAATAACGAATTAGGTTCAGGTAAAAAAGCCCTTCTTATCTCTTTTCCATCGTTTGTCCTTATAGGTATATTTTGTAGGTTAGGATCACTTGAAGATAATCTTCCTGTAGCTGTAAGTGCTTGGTTGAACGATGTATGTATATGTTGTGTCTTTTCGTTTATTAGTTTAGGTAACGAGTCAACATATGTTGATAGTAATTTTTTTAGCCCACGATAATTAAGTATATCCTCTATTATAGGATGTTTGTTTTTGTGAGACAGTAAAACTTCTTCACTTGTAATATATTGTCCTGTTTTTGTCTTTTTTGGCTTGCTTGCAATTTGTAGTTTACCAAACAGAATATCACCAACTTGTTTTGGACTTGATATATTAAATTCTTCTCCAGCTAACAGGTATATATTTTTCTCAATTTGTTTTAACCGTTTGTTGAGGTTGTTGGATATATCTTTTAGAGCTTCTGTGTCAAGCCTTACCCCATTAAGCTCCATTGTTGCTAAAATAGGTATTAGAGGCATTTCAATATTCCAAAATAGTTTTTCTTCATTTACTTCTTTAAGTTTAGGTTCTAATATGTTTTTAAGTTGTAAAGTTATATCAGCATCTTCACAAGCATATTCATATATATCTTTAGGTGACAAATCCCTCATATTAAGTTGTTTTTTACCCTTTTCTCCAATTAGCTCTTCAATATGAATAGTTTTATATTTGAGAAGTGTTTCTGCCATATAATCCATATTGTGGTTAGCTTCTGGTTGAATAAGGTAGTGTGCTATCATAGTGTCAAAGATATTTCCCTTGATATATGTATTATATTTGCTTAGTACTTTATAGTCATACTTAATATTTTGTCCTATCTTTAGTATAGATTCTTTTTCATAAAGTGGTTTAAAAATATTTACCCAATCCAGTGCTTCTTCATAGTTTTTAGAAATAGGGATATAAAAGGCTTCATGTTCATCAACAGCAAAGCTTAGACCGACAAGTTCTGCATCAATGGCATTGACAGATGTTGTTTCTGTATCTAAACAAAGGTATTGTTTTGTCAATAAAAAATCACATAATTTTCTTGCATCTTCTTTATTTTCAATTAGTTTATACTTATGGCTTGTTGTTGAAATAGCTCTATAATTGTCGAAATTAAAACTTTCTTGGCAACTACTTGCTTTTTCTGAAAATATAGATAGCTGTTGGTTACTATTTTTTGATATATTTTCTTGTTTATTAATAAATTTTTTAAGCAAAGAATTGAATTCTAAATTTCTGAATAATTTTGTTAGTTCTTCTATATTTGCATCTTTTACTTTCATTATTTCCATGTCAAGCTTTATCGGTGCATCAGTAACTATAGTAGCTAAGAATTTTGATAGTTTTATATCCTCAATTGATGCTTCTACTTTGGTTCTTAGTTTTCCCTTTATATCTTGAACATTATTTAGCATGTTATCAATGCTTCCAAACTGTTTAATGAGTTTGGAAGCTGTTTTTTCACCTACACCTGGACAACCTGGAAAATTGTCTGCAGAATCACCCATTAGAGCAAGTATATCAATAACCTGTTTAGTAGATTCTATATTATATTTATTTTTTATACCTTTTTCGTCTATAATTTCATATCCTCCACCATATTTAGGCTTATATATATATGTTAAGGAATTTACAAGTTGTCCATAGTCTTTGTCAGGTGTAAACATAAAAGTATGTATTCCATTTTTACTCGCTTTTGTTGCAATAGTACCAATTACGTCGTCAGCCTCATACCCTTCAACTTCAAATATTGGTATATTCATAGCTTTTAGAAAACTTTTTATTATTGGTACAGAAAGTGAAATATCCTCAGGGGTTGCTTCTCGCTGTGCTTTATATTCTGTAAATTCTTCGTGTCTAAATGTTTTACCTAAATCAAATGCAACAGCAATATGTGTAGGATGTTCTTTGTTTATAATTTCATTTATAGTGTTGCAAAAACCAAAGATGGCAGATGTATTTTGTCCTTTTGAGTTTATTCGTGGATTATTGATAAATGCATAATAAGATCTATATATCAGTGCGTAAGCATCTATAAGAAAAAGTTTGTCCATATTTAATTGTATAAAAATTTTATTGTAAAATTACGAAAAATGCCTATATATACGAAAATATTCAGTATTTTTGTAGTAAAATTGATATCTATATATGGATTATCTATCAGTTATAAAGGCACCTATTGTTTCAGAACTAAACGAGTTTGTAGAACTTTTTAATAATTCGTTAAGCCACAGTGAAGGACTGTTGTCAGATGTGCTTAAGCATATTAAGAATAGGGGAGGAAAGCGCATGCGCCCTATCCTTATGCTGCTTATTGCTAAAAATTTTGGTAAAGTTACGAGTGTAGCACAACATGCAGCCATAGGATTGGAACTTCTTCATACAGCAAGTCTTGTTCATGATGATGTTGTTGATGAAAGTGAGGAACGCCGTGGGCAAGCTTCTGTAAATGCAATATATAATAATAAAGTAGCAGTATTGGTAGGTGATTTTATATTGTCTACTGCATTGTTAGAGGTCGCAAAGACCGGGTCTCAAGCGATAGTTAGCGATTTGGCAAATCTTGGTCGTACTCTTTCTAATGGAGAGATACTACAACTGTCTAATATTGCTACAGAAGATATATCAGAAGATGTTTATTATAATGTTATAATGCAGAAAACTGCTGCACTTTTTGAGTCTTGTGCTGTTATAGGAGCAAAAGCGAGTAAAGCTACTGCTGAAGCTATTGAAGCTGCTAGAGAATTTGGTAAGAATGTAGGCATAATATTCCAAATACGTGATGATATTTTTGATTATTATGATGCTAAAGAAATAGGTAAACCTACAGGCAACGATATGTTAGAGGGAAAATTGACTCTACCTGTAATTTATGCCCTTAAATCTACTGGAAATAAGACGATGAACGCATTAGCGATGAAGGTAAAAGACGGAACTATTACACTTGATGAAATAGCAGATTTAGTTGCCTTTACAAAAGCTAATGGAGGTATAGAATATGCTACAAGAAAGATGCAAGAATTCCATGCTAAGGCTGTAGAGTTTATAGATAAATATGTTCACGATTCACATTTGACTAAAGCATTAGAGTTTTATATTGATTATGTTATAAATCGTAATCAGTAATAAAAACTACAGTGAAGTATATTTCTCTTATTTTAGATTAGAATAAAGTATCTAAATTACTTTTTGTTTTAATTTTTAATATAAGGAGGATATTTTCCCCCTTATATTATGCTTATTTATAAATATTTATTAAAAGAATTTAATCTCTGTTCCTTTAATCTCGCTGATTAGTAGGTTAGTTAGGCGACTTGTACCAAGTCTAAACCAATAATTGTCTAACCATTTTTCCCCTAAAATCTCTTTAAATATGGTGTAATATATAATAGCATCCATTACTGTATTAATACCACCTGCAGGCTTTAGTCCAATTTGTATTCCAGTTTTCTCATAAAACTCTTTTATGGCTTGGCACATAATGTATACTGCTTCTGGTGTGGCACTAACTTTTTCTTTACCAGTACTAGTTTTTATATATTGAGCACCAGCAAACATTGATAGTAGTGCTGCTATTTTTATATTTCTATAGGTTTTTAAATCTCCTGTTTCTAATATAACTTTCATAGGTGTTTCACCACAAGTTTGCTTTAGCTCGCTTATTGTATCGTATACTCCCTCATAGTCTTCCGATAATAGTTTGCCAACAGGTAAAACTATATCAATTTGTGTTGCACCATCTTTAATAGCGAGAGCTGTTTCTATTGTCTTGACCTCTAAGAAAGTTTGAGATGAGGGAAAATTACCTGTAACGTTAGTTATATCAACACCGTCTATTTCTAAGCTATTAGCAATAAGTTTAGTAAAGCATGGATACGCACATATTGCTGCAACATGTGGTAGGTCTGGATATTCTGTTGCAAATTTGTTAACCTTTTCTACCATAGATAAAATATGCTCTTCTGTATCATCTGTACATAATGATGTATGTTCAACGCTACCTAAAAGAAATTTCTTAACTTCGATATTGTCATTCTCAGCAACTTTCTCTTCTATAATCTTTTTTACTGCTGATTTTACTTCTTCCTCTTTGATATCCAAGTTATACTGCTTAAGTATTTGGTTGTATTTACTACCATTTTCGAATTCGTTTGTTTCCATTGTTTATTTTATAATTATATTATTGTTATTTTTATCTTTATCTTTCTGTTGGATTATACATTTAGTTTGGGGTTGTTTATGTGTCTTTTACTGTCCCTTTTTGTTTTTTTTTCAAATGATTTGTATAGTTCTTCTTCAAGGTTTACCCCAGTTTGGTTAGCTAAGCAAGTTATAACCCACAATATGTCTGCAAGTTCCTCTCCTATATTAGCTTTTTCTCCATGCTTAAAGCTTTGTTCGCCATAAGTTCTACTAAAGGAACGTGCTAATTCTCCAACTTCTTCTGTAAGGCAAGCTAAGTTTGTAAGCTCATTAAAGTAACGTACCCCATACTTTTTTATCCAGTTATCCACTTTAGCTTGTAGTTCATTGATAGTCATACAGTTATTTTCTTATTCTTTATTTTTAGTGTCCATACAAATTGTTACAGGTCCATCATTTATTAGTTCGACTTTCATATCAGCACCAAACTCTCCTGTTTGTATTATGTGATTCATTTCTATTGATAACTCTTTACAGAAAAATTCGTATAATGGCTTTGATACTTCTGGCTTAGCTGCATGTATGTAGCTTGGTCTATTGCCTTTCTTGTAGCTTGCCATTAATGTAAATTGGGAAACAACAAGTATATCACCATGAATATCTATAATATTTTTATTCATTATTCCTTGAGCATCATCAAAAATACGTAATTTAAGTATTTTGTTTATAAGCCATTTTGCATCTTCTTTCGAGTCATCATTAGTTATACCTAAAAATATTAGAAGACCTTGATTTATAGATGATTTTATATTATTGCTAATAGTTACAGAAGCTTTATTAACACGTTGAATTACTACTCTCATGACACAAAAATAATAAATTTATTTTGTTTCTTCCTCCTTTTTGTGGAAATAATTGAATAGTAACTTAGCTTTAGTTGCTCCTATAACTTCTGTTATCTCTTCTATTGTTGAGGATTTTATAGGCGGAATAGTCTTGAAATGTTTTATAAGTTTATTCTTACTTGATGTCCCTATGCCTTTTATATCATCTAACTCACTATGTATTTGATGTTTAGAACGTTTTTTACGATGAAATGAAATGGCAAAGCGGTGCACTTCATCTTGAATTTGTGTAAGTACTTTAAATAGTTCTGATTTTGTAGATATAGTTATAGTTAAAGGAGGAAATCCGAAAAGTAGTTCATTAGTGCGATGGTGGCTATTTTTTACAAGTCCTGCAATTGGAATAGACAATTTTAGTACGTCTTCTACAATTTGTCTTACAACTTCCATTTGCCCTTTTCCACCATCTGTTATAATTAAGTCGGGTAGGGAAGAGTTTTCGTCTATCATACGTTTGTATCGTCTAAAAACAACCTCTTTCATTGAAGCATAGTCATCAGGACCAACTACTGTTTTTATATTGTATAATCTATAGTCTTTTTTAGAGGGTTTCATACCTTTATATACAATGCATCCTGCTACAGCATCTGCTCCTGATATGTTTGAGTTATCAAAGCACTCAATATGATATGGTAACTTTTTTAGTTTTAGTTTTTCTTGGAGCTCTTTCATTAATCTAACTCCTTTTTGTTCTGGATTGAGCTTTTCTGATTGCTTTAGTTTATCAAATTTATGTTGTTTTGCATTTAGTTTAGATAATTCTAATAAGTGTTTCTTATCCCCTCTTTGTGGTATAAAGAAATCAGCATCTTTTATCTTATAATCTAATTGAAAAGGTACAATAATTTCTCTTGCTTTACTTTTAAATCTATCTCGTATTTCTATTATTGCTTCATTAAGTAATTCCTCGTCTGTTTCTTCAAGTTTTCGTTTATATTCAAAGGTGAAACTTTGGTTTATAGCCCCGTTCTTAACATGTATATAATTAATAAATGCTTTTTTTCTATTTTCATCATTTATTATGGAAAAAACATCTACATCTGTAATAGTGTAACTAACAATTTCATTTCTTGCTGCAAAATTTTCTAATGCTAAATATTTTTGTTTATATTGTTCAGCTTTTTCAAATTCTAAGTTTGCAGCGGCTTTGTTCATTTTTGATTTGAATAATTGTTGAAGTTGACGAGTTTGTCCTTTTAGTAGTAAGTGAATTTGTCTTATGTTTTGTAAGTATTCATTATGCGATATTTTTGCTATACAGGGGGCATCACAGTTTCCTATATGGAACTCTAAACAGCTTTTGTATTTTTTTAGTTCTATACCTTTTTTTGTCATAGGCATTAAACATGTACGTGGTTTATAAATCTTTTTAATTAGTTTGAGAACATTATGCATACTCTTTACATTCGAATAAGGTCCAAAATAAGTTCCTGTTTGTTTATTTATAATCCTAGTACTAAATATTCTTGGAAAGTACTCCTTACTTATGCAAATACTTGGATATGTTTTTCCATCTTTTAGTAGTACATTATATTTAGGCTGATATTGTTTTATGAGTTGATTTTCTATAAGTAAAGCATCTTCTTCTGATTTTACTACTGTATAAGTTATATTATATATTTTGGAAACTAAAACTTTTGTTTTGAATCTATCTGTTTCTTTGTGAAAGTAAGAAGATACTCTCTTCTTTAAGTTTTTGGCTTTTCCTACATATATTATGTGGTCGTCTTTGTCATAGTATTGATATGTACCAGGATTGTTTGGAAGGCTACTAACTATATTTTTTAAACGTGTTAATCTCTTTTCGTTTTCTTCTTTAGTCATTTATGCTAACTCCTTTATTTAAAAGCAGTTTAATGTGTTTTGTTTCACGTGAAACTTTAAGGCTTTAATTCTTAAAGATCCGAAAGCACTTAGAGAAGCCCTTTCGGATCTTATAGTTATATTAGTATTAATTTATAAAAATCTATATTAGAATTCTAGAAGAGAAGAAATCTCTATATCTTTATCAAACTTGCTACGACTGTTCGGAAATTCTTTGTGTAGTTCAATGATAAAATTACAATATACACGTTTAGGATTAAACTTCTTAACGAGGTGGCACGCTGCATTCATTGTGCCACCAGTTGCTAATAGGTCATCATGAAGTAATACTATATCATTATTGTTTATAGCGTCTTTATGAATTTCTATAGTGTCTACACCATATTCTTTTTTGTAATTTTCTTGGATAGTTTCGCAAGGAAGTTTGCCAGGCTTGCGACAAAGAACGATGCCAGCTCCTAAGCGTAAAGCTAAGGCTGACGACATAACGAACCCACGACTTTCTATTCCTACAACTTTTGTTATACCTTTGTCTTTATATAGATCATACATTTCCTCTGTTATTTCTTTTAGAGCTTCAGGTGATTTGAATAGTGTAGTCACGTCTCGGAAGTTAACTCCTTTTTCTGGCCAGTCAGGAATACACCTTAGATGGTCAAGAAGAATTTGTTTATTCATTTTTTTTATATTATTTATGTGAAAAAGATTATACTTATTTATCTATCATTAGCCTTAACGTCCCATTAAAACTAACAGTACATTTATATCGCTAGGACTTACGCCTGGTATACGACTTGCTTGTGCTAATGTCTCTGGTTGTATTCTTTCTAACTTTTGTCGGCATTCTGTCGATAGATCATGTATTTTATTGTATTGAAAATGACCTTTTATATTTATATTCTCTAATCTGTGCATTTTTTCTGCAAAGTTACGCTCACGTTCTATATATCCTTTGTATTTCATTTTTATTTCTGCTGTTTCTGCAATTTCAGTTTTACGGGTGTTACTATTATCAATAATATTTTTTAGTTCAGGCATTATTTTTGATAATTTATTTAAAGTTATGTTAGGACGTGCGATTAAATCAGCAATTTTAGTTGAATAGTGTAGGGGAGAGCTTTCTATACTTTCTAATAATCCGTTAATACTTTGTGGAGTAACAGCAGTAGAATTGCAAAAGTTTATAATTTCTTCTATCTTGTTTTCTTTTTCTATTAGCCAATCATATCTTTTCCTTGTAGCTATTCCTAATTGATATGCTTTTTTTGTTAGTCGAGAATCTGCATTATCTTGGCGTAGCAATATTCTATATTCAGCCCTTGATGTAAACATTCTGTAAGGCTCATCTACTCCCTTTGTTGTTAGGTCGTCTATAAGTACTCCTATATAGCTTTCGTCCCGTTTCATTATTAATGGCGCATTTCCTGAAATATATAATGTAGCATTTATGCCTGCTACAATTCCTTGTCCAGCTGCCTCTTCGTATCCTGTTGTTCCGTTTACCTGTCCTGCAAAAAATAGACCGTTTATATATTTCGATTCCAACGAAGGCTTTAATTGAGTAGGATCGAAATAATCGTATTCAATAGCATAACCTGGTCGATATATTTTTGCATCTCTTAAAGCAGGTATTTTATGTAGAGCTTCTAATTGTATTTCCCAAGGCATACTTGATGAAAAACCATTAAGGTACATTTCGTTTGTATCTGTACCTTCGGGTTCAAGAAATAAGGGATGTGAGTTTTTATTCGGAAATGTTACGAGTTTTGTTTCGATAGATGGGCAATAGCGAGGCCCGACGCTCTGAATTTGTCCATTAAATAAAGGAGAATCCTTAATACCTTTATTTAATATTTTATGTACGTCTTCATTAGTGGAACATAACCAGCAAGGTAATTGTGTTAGTATTCTTTTATTACCCATAAAAGAAAATTTATGATAGTCATTTTCACCTGATTGTTTCTCCATCTCTTCTAGGTGTACAGACCGTTTATCAATTCTTACTGGTGTTCCAGTTTTCATTCTGTTATATCTTATACCGAATCGACATATACTTTCTGTAAACTTGTGTACTGCAGGTTCAGAACAACGTCCACCTTCTATATGTTTATGTCCTATGTGCATAAGTCCATTAAGAAATGTACCAGCTGCAACAATTATGGCCTTTGCATATAACTCAATTCCCCATATAGTTCTTATCCCAATAACCTCTTTATTTTTTACGAGTAATTCTTCTGCTTGATCTTGAAAAAGATCTAAATTTTTAGTAGTGTCGAGTCTTTTTTTCCATTCTATAATAAACTTTTCTCTGTCGCATTGAGCTCTAGGACTCCAAACAGCAGGACCTTTTGAGCGGTTTAGCATCCTAAATTGTATGGCTGTGGCATCAGTTATTAAACCCATTTGACCGCCTAAAGCATCAATCTCTCTAACAATTTGTCCTTTTGCTATACCGCCTACTGCTGGGTTACAACTCATTTGTCCAAATTTGTTCATATCGATTGTTACTAAACAAACTTTTGCTCCCATATTGGCAGCAGCTGTTGCAGCTTCACAGCCTGCATGTCCACCACCTATAACAAGTATATCATACTTGAAAATTACGCTCATTTTTTTCTTATTTTTTGGCAAAAGTAAGAAAATTAATTGAATAATATATTATAATTATATAAATGTGTTCTATTAGTCAAAAGATATTATTTATTATGAAATATTTATATCAGTAGGTAGTGTAATTATTTATGATGATATTTTATATTTGTTGCGTAGAAGTTTTTATTGTAGTAATTATAGTAATTTATAATAGTATTTGTTTATCTTTTATTTATTTTTACTGTTAATATACTTACTTTTATATACTTATATCTTGTTTAGAAATAGTTTATATTACCTAAAATGAGGTATTATAGAGGTCGTTTTTTTCTTAAAATATTTGTTTAGTAATTAAAATATAGTAAATTTGCAGTAAAATATAAGTAGTTGTAATACTCATTATTGGGTATTTATAATAATTATTGCTTAATTTTGTGGTTGACTTATATCTATAAATAGGAAAGAAAATAATTCTAACAGTTTAAATATAAAAATCAAAACATTTATGTGGTTAATCAACTCTTCTATTGGTAGAAAAGTGATAATGTCCGTTACAGGTATTGCGCTTATTCTATTTTTGACATTCCACATGTCAATGAATATTGTAGCTTTGTTTTCAGGCAAGGCTTATAATATGATTTGTGAGTTTTTAGGTGCTAATTGGTATGCAGTTGTAGCTACTGTAGTTTTAGGAGCTTTAACAGTAGTGCATATTGTATATGCTTTTATTCTTACAGCTCAAAATCGTAAGGCGCGAGGTAGTGAACGTTATGCAGTAAACGGTTCAAGTCCTAAAGTAGAGTGGGCTTCTAAGAACATGCTAGTTTTAGGTATTATTATTCTTTTAGGTTTGTTCTTACATTTATTTAATTTTTGGTATAACATGATGTTTGCTGAACTATTTGGCACATGTACACCTTATTTGCCCTCTGATGGCTTTGCCTATATTAAAGAGACTTTTGCCAACCCTGTTTATGTTGTATTATATATTATATGGCTTTGTGCTATATGGTTTCATCTCTCTCATGGATTTTGGTCAGCAATGCAGACAATTGGTATTAATGGAAAGATTTGGTTCAATCGTTGGAGGATTATAGGTTTGATTTATACATCACTCCTTATGTTAGGTTTCTTAATAGTTGTATTAGCTTTTGCTTTTGGATGCGCTCCAAGTGTATGCTGTGCGGCTTGATAAATTTTTATAATATTTAGAAAGATATAAGAATTATGGCTAAGATATTAGATTCAAAAATTCCTGAAGGACCTGTTGCTGAGAAGTGGACAAACTATAAGGCTCATCAACGTTTGGTTAATCCTAAGAATAAATTAAAACTCGATATTATAGTTGTTGGTACAGGTTTAGCTGGTGCTAGCGCAGCTGCATCTCTTGGTGAGATGGGCTTTATGGTATACAATTTCTGTATTCAAGATTCACCGCGTAGAGCTCACTCTATAGCAGCACAAGGTGGTATAAATGCCGCTAAGAATTATCAAAATGATGGTGACTCTGTTTATCGTCTTTTCTATGATACTGTAAAAGGTGGAGACTATCGTGCTCGTGAGGCAAATGTTTATCGTTTAGCAGAAGTTGCAAATGATATTATAGATCAGTGCGTTGCTCAAGGTGTTCCTTTTGCACGTGAGTATGGTGGTATGTTAGCTAACCGTTCTTTTGGAGGTGCGCAAGTTTCACGTACTTTTTATGCAAAAGGACAAACAGGACAGCAACTTTTACTTGGTGCTTATTCAGCTTTGAGTAGGCAAGTCCATGATGGACGTGTTAAACTTTTTACACGTTATGAAATGGAAGATCTTGTTGTTATTGATGGTCATGCACGTGGAATAATTGCAAAGAATCTTATAACGGGTAAGTTAGAACGTTTTTCAGCAAATGCTGTTATTATAGCTACAGGTGGATATGGAAATACTTATTTCCTTTCAACTAATGCTATGGGCTGCAACTGTACAGCAGCAGTACAGTGCTATCGTAAGGGAGCTTATTTTGCTAATCCTTCTTATGTTCAGATACATCCAACTTGTATACCTGTACATGGAGATAAACAATCAAAGTTAACTTTGATGTCTGAGTCATTGCGTAATGATGGACGTATATGGGTTCCAAAGAAATTAGAGGATGCTAAAGCTTTACAAGCAGGAACTAAGAAAGGTTCTGATATACCAGAAGAAGACCGTGATTATTATTTGGAACGTCGTTATCCAGCTTTTGGTAACTTGGTTCCTCGTGATGTTGCTTCACGTGCAGCAAAAGAACGTTGCGATAAAGGTTTTGGAGTAAATAATACTGGTTTAGCAGTATTCTTGGATTTTTCTGAAAGTATAGGTCGTCTTGGAATTGATGTTATACGTCAGCGTTATGGTAATCTTTTTGATATGTATGAAGAGATTACAGATGTTAATCCAGGTGAGTTAGCAAAAGAGATTAATGGCGTAAAATACTATAATCCTATGATGATATACCCTGCTATCCATTACACTATGGGTGGTATATGGGTCGACTATGAATTACAAACAACAATCAGTGGTTTATTCGCAATAGGTGAGTGTAACTTTTCTGATCACGGTGCAAACCGTTTGGGAGCTTCTGCTTTGATGCAAGGACTTGCAGATGGTTATTTTGTAATACCTTATACAATTCAGAACTATCTTGCTGACCAATCTCTTTGGGCTCATATTACTACAGATCATCCAGAATTTGAAAAAGCAGAGAAGGCTGTTCAATCCGAGTTAGATCGTTTGATGAATATACATGGTAAGCGTAGCGTAGATTCTATTCATAAAGAGCTTGGAAGAATTATGTGGGAGTATGTCGGAATGGGACGTACTGCTGAAGGTCTAAAAGAAGGTCTTGAAAAGATGAGAAAGCTACGTAAGGAGTTTGAAACGAATTTATTTGTACCTGGTACAAAAGAAGGTCTTAATGTAGAGTTAGATAAGGCTATTCATCTTCGTGACTTTATTACTATGGGAGAGCTTGTCGCTTATGATGCTCTTTCACGTAATGAAAGTTGTGGTGGTCATTTCCGTGAAGAGTATCAAACAGAAGAGGGTGAAGCTAAACGTGATGATAAAAACTATTTCTATGTTGGTTGCTGGGAATATAAAGGCAGTGATACTGTAGCTCCAGAGCTTATAAAAGAGCCTTTAGAGTATGAAGCAATAAAGGTTCAAACACGTAACTACAAGAACTAAGTAAGTTAAGTTGGCAAAACATTAAAAAGGAAATTGAAAAAATGGATAAAAATATAAGTTTTACACTTAAATTTTGGCGTCAGAGTGGTCCTACAGCTAAAGGATATTTTGATACACGAGAGATGAAAGATATCCCAAGCGATACATCTTTTCTTGAGATGTTAGATATTCTCAACGAACAGCTTATAGATGAGGGTAAAGAGCCTTTTGTTTTTGATCATGATTGCCGTGAAGGTATTTGTGGTATGTGTTCACTTTACATTAATGGTCATCCTCATGGTCCAGCAACTGGTGCAACAACTTGTCAATTGTATATGCGTCGTTTCAAGGATGGTGATATTATTACTGTTGAACCTTGGCGTTCTGCTGCATTCCCTGTCATTAGAGATTGTATGGTAGATCGTGGTGCCTTTGATAAAATTATACAAGCAGGAGGATATACTAGTGTGCGTACTGGTCAGCCTCAAGATGCTAATGCTATCCTTATACCTAAGGAAGTAGCAGACGAAGCTATGGACTGTGCAACTTGTATTGGTTGTGCTGCTTGTGTTGCTGCTTGCAAGAATGGTTCAGCAATGTTGTTTTTATCATCTAAAGTTAGTCAACTTGCTCTTTTACCTCAAGGTCGTCCAGAGGCAGCTAAACGAGCTAAAGCTATGATAATGAAGATGGAAGAGCTTGGCTTTGGTAACTGTACAAACACTCGTGCTTGCGAAGCGGAGTGTCCTAAAAATGAGTCTATAGCAAATATAGCTCGATTGAATCGTGAATTTATAAAGGCTAAGTTTGCCGATTAATTATATTGGTTATATAATTATTATCTTTATTCGCAATTACCTTTAAAAGGTAATTGCGAATTTTTTATATAGATTGTATTTTTATTATTTCACCTTTTAAGTTATAGCAGGTAAATATTGAATGTTCGTAAGTCATGAATGTAGGTTGATTACCTCCTTTTGGAAATGTTATAGACCCTGTGTTGCATATTAATGTATTATTCTTATTTGTTAATTCCCATAGGTGTGTATGTCCATAAATAATAGCATCAAATTTTCCTTTTGGCATATTATCTTTATTGTATATATGTCCATGAGTTAGAAACAATTTTTTTCCTTCATCTACTAAAATTATGTAAGTACTCAGTATCGGGAAGTCCAATAGCATTTGATCCACTTCAGAATCGCAATTTCCCCTTATTGCTATAATATTATTATTTTGTTTGTTAAGTAGTTCTGCAATTCCCTTCGGGTCAATCCCTTTAGGTATAGAGTTTCTTGGTCCATAATTAAGTATATCCCCTAATACGCATAGCATATTGCAATGTAGTGTATCATAAAATGATAGTACTTTTTCTAATGTTGTTTTACATCCATGTATGTCTGATACTAATAAATATTTCATTATTTTATACCTTTCTTGCAAAGTTATTTTTATTTATCTAAGTTTTGAATAAAGTTAGTTAAGTTTTCTCTATTATTTAGATATAGTTTTTTGCGCAGTCTGTATCGTGCAGTTTCAATGCTTCTTACCGATGTATTTAAAAGCGATGCCATTTCTTTTGATGATAGTCCCATCTTTAGGTATGCGCATAATTTTAAGTCGTTTTTTTTAAGTTCGGGATATAAGTTTATAAGTTTTTGTATGAAGTTATCGTATACAATATTGAAGTTTTCTTTAAATTTATCCCAGTTATCATCTTCTGTCATATTGTATTTAATTTCCCTTCTTATATTATTAATTCTCTTGTTTAGCGAAGTTTTTGTATCCTCATTTTTTACGCTATCTGACAATTCTTCCATGTGTGAGTCAATAGTTTGTAATATATCGTTTTTTCTAACAAGATTCATAGTAGAATCAGCCAGTTCACTTGCTTTATGTTTAAGTTCTAATGTAAGTTGTTCATTTTTAAGTTTTATTACTTCCTGTTCTTTCTTTTGTTTTTCTATTAGGAATTTAGTTTGTTGTTCTTTTATAACTCTTTTATTTTCCTCTTTTATTTTATTAATTTTATTGATAGAATGTTTTTGTAACAACTTTATAGTTATCATTATTAATATTACCCCTATTACGATATAT
This sequence comes from uncultured Prevotella sp., assembly GCA_946998295.1. Taxonomy (GTDB): domain Bacteria; phylum Bacteroidota; class Bacteroidia; order Bacteroidales; family Bacteroidaceae; genus Prevotella. The sequence goes on along the minus strand of CAMPYS010000006.1, from coordinate 12,307 downwards.
CCTATAATAGCATACCAAGTCTCATACCATGCAGGAAGCACTTTTAAATTTATAGTAGCAATATCAGTTTGTCCTGTTATTAAGTTAGTTGCTTTTACTTTAAATGTGTAGTTACCTTTGCATAGTTGTGTATATTCTTTGCTTGTTGATGTTTGTCCAATGCTCCATCGTTCGTCATATCCTTCAAGATAACAGCTATATGATACAGCTTTATAGTCCCTATATTCTGGCATAACGAACTCTATTTTTATAGAATTATTTTCATGAGGAATTTCTATTTTTTGTTTTTTTTCAATATTGCTATGTATATATACAAGTGAGTTTTTGTTTTTTTCATTTATATATATAGCTCTGATATAACATTTTTTCTTTTCACTTTTTTCTATGTAATCATTATTGATTACATAGAATCCATTGTCATAGTTAAGTAGTGAATGGTTTTTATCAAGTATTCCAATATTTCCTATATACATTTGTAATCTTCTTATGTGATTACCAAACGATACTTTTTGTATTGCATATCCGTTTTTTATAGGTGTGCCTATTCCTAAGTAATTATCTCGATAGATCCATAGTTTTCCATCTGGCATTTCTTTTATTTTGAGTGCTTGCCCTTTGATATTTAATAAGTGGTTCATTTTTATAGATTTTTCGAGTTTACATGTATTTTTATTATATTGTCTTATTCCATCTGAGGATGTAATATATATATGTCCTCTTATTTTTGTTATTAAGTTGTTATCATTTTGTGGTAGTCCATTATTTTTATTAAAGTATTCGTATTTTGTTATATTTTTTAAGTCTTTTGATAGCCAAAAGTGATATATTCCTTTTTGCCAGTTGCTAACCCACAGAGTGCCATCTTTAGCTTCTTCAAAATCACTTACAAATTGTTTATATCCATTTATTTTAGTTATTACTTTCACATTATTGTCAGAATATTTTAGCAGTATAAAGCCGTTATTTGCGCACGCTATAGCATATCCTTTATATTTATTTAGTGGTTTAAAGTTAAAAGTTTCAGTACTATCTATTAGTTTTGCTAAATTATTTTTTATTAAATAAGTTCCATTGCTGCATCCACACAATAAGTTACCATAAATATTTGCAATATTCCATATTTGTCCAGATATTCCAATTACCTTTTTAGGTTTTTCTTCACCTGTTATATTTATTCTATTTTTAGATGTATAAAATAGCCCTTGATTAGTTCCCAAGTATAGTTTATCGTCTTTAATAATAGAAGCATATCCTCCACCTATTTTGTTATTTTCTCCTAATAAGTCAGTAAAAGGAGTTTCTAACATTATGTATGAAATACCATTATTTAATCCTGCCCATAAATTTTTATCTTTGTCAAACATAACCGATAATACAGTTTTATCTTGTAGTCCTGTTTGCATGTTTGCGTAATAATTCTTTCCGTTCAAATAATTTTTAACAATTACCCCTCCATTGTATGTACCAAAAGCAAGACAATTATCCGATACAGTAGCACAGTTTATTTCTAAGTTTTTCAATTTTGGTGTAATATCTAAAATATAAGGTGATAACTTGTTTCCATCATAAAGATACAATCCATCAGATTTTGTTGCAAAAAGAATTCTGTTTAGAAAAGGTAATACAGCTTGTATATCTTTTCCTTTTAGCATATTAGTTCCATTTATAGGTAATAGCTTCCCTTTATTGTATTTATATATTCCCTCTCTGCAGCATATAATTAGCGAGTTATTCACTTGTGCAGTCATATTTATCATATATGGTAGGTGGATAGTTTTTATTTGTTTATTCTTATTATAGATAAACAATTTGTTTATAGTTACGAAAACCATTTCACCTTTATAGTTATGTATATTCCATACGTATCCAAAAGTTTTTTGACTATTTGGTATTATTTCTGATATTGATTTGTATTGTATTTTATGTGTTTGTGATGCAGTGTAAAAGTATCCAAATTCATCCCTTGCTCCTGCGTATATTCTTCCTTCTTTATGGTCGAAACATATAGAGTGTATAGGTGTAGAGTTACTTACTGGGTATTTATTCCATTTATCTCCATCAAATTCTAATAGTCCTGCAGTATTAGCAAAGAAGATTCTATCATCTTCGCTTTGTATGATATTCCAGTTTTTAGTTCCACTGGAATAATCCATAACAGTAAAGTTACGTATTATAGGTAGTTGACCAAATAAGTTAATTGCGTATAATACTAAAGCTAATAAACAATAAGCGTATCGATGATTCATATGAATCTATTAAAATTTTAAATAGTTAGAGCTATATGGTATATATTTTGTGAGAATGTCAAAGTTAATATTTTTTATTTGATATAACAAGTTACATTTTCTTTTTTTCTATTATATTATTTACAATCTGTAATATTTTATATGGTTAAATTAGTAGTTGTCTACATAAAACAGTAACTTTGGTTAAAGTTTTATATAATGATATTGTATGAATACTCTTGTTATGAAAAAAGTAAATATAGATGATTTGTTAACAATAGAGTTAAAAACATTTGTTAGACAGCATTTTGAAGACGATGTTTTTAAGTTAGCTTTAAGTAGGAAAGGAACAGAATTATTTGATTTTGATTTTGCTCTCGATCAAATATCAGGACGAAAAATAGCTCACTATAAGTTGCCCTCTTGGTATGATAATGCCGATATAGTTTATCCTCCACATCTTAGTATGGAACAATGTTCATCAGAAGAAACAGCAAGGTATAAAGCTGAAATAGTGAGTCGATTACTAAAATCTAAAGACTTTAAGACAGCGATTATACCGCTAAAAACAGCAATTACTCCCTCTTTTGTTGATTTAACGGGAGGATTTGGTGTTGATTTTGCTTTTATGTCTTTTGGAGCTAAATCGGTGTATGTGGAACGTCAAGAAATGTTATGTCAATTAGCAACACATAACTTTAAAGCATTAGGTATAAAAAATGTAGAAATAGTCAATTTAGATAGTTATGATTATGTAAATAAACTTACTTATGCTGATATTATTTTTCTTGATCCTGCTCGTCGTTCAGTAACAGGGTCTAAAGTATTTAATATAGCAGATTGTTTTCCTAATCTTTTAAACTTAAAAGACGAACTTACTAAAAAGAGTAAATATGTGATAGTAAAATTATCTCCAATGTTAGATTGGCATAAAGCTGTAAGTGATTTAAATAAAAGTAACGATATTGTACGTGAAGTACATTGTGTATCTGTAAAAAATGAGTGTAAGGAACTGATAGTTGTGTTAAGTAGTGTTCCTTCTCCTTTAACAGTATATTGTGTTAATGATGATAATCTTTTAAAGTTTTCTCCATCAGATATTGGAAAACAGGTAGAAATATATTCATCTCCTACCATTGGACAGTATTTATATGAACCTAATTCATCTATTATGAAAATTGGATGTTTTTCTTATCTTACAGAAAAATATCAAGTAAGAGCAATCAGTAGTAATTCACATCTATTTACATCACAGTCAAAAGTGGATAATTTTTCAGGGCGATGTTTTATAATAGAAAAAGTTATACCATTTAATAAGAAGGTTTTGCGTAAAACTTTATCTTTAATAAAAAGTGCAAATGTTATAACACGAAATTTCCCTTTATCAGCATTAGAGCTACGAAAATTTTTAAAGATTAAAGATGGTAGCAGTGAGTCTGTTTATATCTTTGGAACAACAGACAGCTATGGAAAGCGTCTATTGTTATTAGCATCTAAAGCATAGCAAGTGCTTTATTCTCATTAGCCTCCATTATTTCCCTTTCTCCAGGACCTTTATCATTAATTCCGCATAGATGTAATATGCCGTGAATTAAAACTCTGTGTAATTCTTCATCATATTGTTTACCGAATTTTTCGGCATTACTTTTTACTGTATCAAGCGAAATAACAAGATCTCCGTTTAATGTGTTACCTTCGCAATAATCGAAAGTAATAATATCAGTATAGTAGTCATGTCCTAGATATTGTTTATTTACCTCTAACATTTTTTCATCGTCAACAAACATATATCCAATCTCACCTATATTTTTTCCATAAGTTGCAGCTACACGTTTTATCCATTTGTTAGTAATTCGTCTTTTAAAATTTGGGATTTTAACACCTTCAGCGTTGTATGTTATCATCTTTAATATATTATATTTTTTTTGGTAAAAATTTATCTACATTGTAGCCAAAGCTAATTAATTCTCTGACCATACTAGAACTAATGCAAGCTAATTGTGGTTCTGTTATAAGAAATATAGTTTCAACATTCCCAATCTGTTTATTTATTTCAGCTTGATTTCGTTCGTATTCAAAATCTTTGATAGAGCGAACCCCCTTTATTATATATTTAGCATTTTCTTTTTTAGCAAAGTCAATAGTAAGTCCTTTATATGTACTTACGCTTATTTTATTTTCTTTAGAATATATCTCTTTAATTTTTTTTACCCTCTCTTCAGTTGTGAAGAGACATTTTTTGTCTTGGTTTATACCTATTGCTATAATTATCTTATCAAATAGTGGAATTGCCCGTTTTACTATTGAATAATGTCCTATAGTAAAAGGATCAAAACTACCAGGAAATAGTCCTATCTTCATTTTATTACATTTTAATAATCTAATCGAACAATGATGGTTCATGACCTTCAGCATTTAACATACTTCTACCTAAATGTTTATATGCTAATTCTGTTGCAACACGCCCACGTGGAGTTCGTTTTATGAAGCCTTCCATAATCAAGTAAGGTTCATAAACTTCTTCAATCGTCCCCCCATCTTCTCCAATAGCTGTAGCTATGGTTGACACCCCAACAGGTCCACCTTTAAACTTATCTATAATCGTTAGTAAAATCTTATTATCTATTTCGTCCAATCCGTATTGATCAATATTTAGCGATTGAAGCGAAGTTGTTGCTATATCTTGGTTTATAGTTCCATTTCCTTTTACCTGTGCAAAGTCTCTCACTCTACGTAGCAGCGCATTACATATACGTGGAGTACCACGTGAACGTCGTGCAATCTCAATAGCAGCATCATCTTTTATAGGAACTTTTAGGAGCGATGCCGAACGTTTTACAATACGTTTCAAAGTTTCAGGATCATAATATTCCAAGTGTAGGTTTATACCAAATCTAGCTCTTAGTGGAGCAGTTAAAAGTCCACTTCTTGTAGTTGCTCCAACTAAAGTAAATGGATTTAAGTCAATCTGTATAGACCTTGCAGATGGTCCTTTGTCAATCATTATATCTATTCTGTAGTCCTCCATAGCAGAGTACAGATATTCTTCTACTACAGGCGAAAGTCTATGTATTTCGTCAATAAATAAAACATCATTACTTTCTAAAGATGTTAGTATACCAGCTAAATCTCCCGGTTTATCTAACACAGGACCACTTGTTATTTTGAACCCTACACCAAGTTCGTTAGCAATAATATTACTAAGTGTAGTTTTCCCTAATCCTGGTGGACCATGTAATAAGGTATGATCCAAAGGTTCGCCACGATATTTAGCAGCTTCAACGAATACACGTAGGTTTTCAACAACTTTAGTTTGTCCCTTAAAATCGTCGAACTTAGGAGGACGTAAAGCATTCTCAAAATCTTTTTCGGTTGAACCTACTTGTTCTTCTCGTATATTAAAATCATTATTCATACCTCATACACTGTAAATTATATTTGCAAAGGTATATAATATAATTGAAAATATTGCTTGTAAAATAATATTAACTACCTCAGTAAATATAGATTTATTTTCTATTTTTAGTAATAGTTTTTTTGTTATATTTTTGAGTAAAAAAAATATGAAATAATAAGTTAATATATAATTAATACCTAACTTTGCAAAACAATTTATTAAACGTATACTATGAATATTAAAGTTTCTAATCGTACGCTTTATCGTGAAGCGTTAGACTACATTATGATAGCTTTAGGCTGTGTGCTTTATCCTATAGGTTGGATATTATTTCTTATACCTAACGATATAGGTAATGGAGGAACAGCAGGTTTATCATCAATACTTTTTTGGTCTATCGGATTACATCCTTCTGTATCATTCTTTGTCTTAAATGGTCTTTTGTTATGCATGGCTCTTCCTACCTTAGGTTTAAAATTTTGTATTAAGACAATTTATGGAGTTATAGTGTTATCATTAGCTGCTTGGGTTTTAAGAGCATTATATCCACATCCTACAATTTTAGCAGGAGAGCCAATGATGAGCTCTTTGATAGGAGCTATATTTTGTGGATTAGGACTCGGATTATGCTTGTCTCATAACGGTAGTTCTGGAGGATCAGATGTTGTAGCTGCTGTTGTTAACAAATACAAAGATATATCTCTCGGACGTGCAATTCTATTAGTTGATGTATTGATAGTTACACTAACTTATTTTGTTTTTCATGATTGGAACAAAGTTATATATGGTTATCTTGCATTGTTTGTTACAGCTATGGTTCTTGATCAGGTTGTTAATATGGGAGTCCGTTCTGTACAGTTTCTTGTTGTTTCTGAACGTTACGAAGAAATATGTAAGCAAATAACAGATTTGCCACCTCATCGAGGATGTACCATTATAGATGCTCATGGATATTATACAGGAAAGACAACAAAAATAGTATTAATAGTAACGCGTCAGCGTGAAGCCGGTTATATTTATTCTATAATTGATGATATAGACCCTAATGCTTTTGTAACCCAAACCGCTGTTATGGGAGTATTTGGACACGGCTTTGAAAAATTTAAAGTTAAACATAAAGCGCATAGAAACAAGAATATAATAAAGGCTTAGAGATTCAGAATATACATTACCTGTTTTTAAAAATAATTTGGTAAGTCTATGGAAATAAAATTTCCATAGACTTTTTTCTTAGATAAAGAGTTTTTCTTATAATTATATGTTTATTAAGTACAATTGAAATAACTTTATTATGCTGTTTGTTCTGTAGTTTTACGGCTTAACCATTTTGATACACCTACTATTTTTTACCAATTATTTTAACAATAATCGGTAAAAAATATATACAAAAATGGATTTAAAAAATTCTATATTTTATTAGTATATAAAATATAGATTATTCTATATTTTATGGTAATATAACTCTAAATTATAAACATGTAACTATATGTAAAACAATGTTTTACAAAACAATCAACAAATTTAACAAATGTTTTACTTTATCCACAGCTGCGTTCCTTATAAAACCCCTTCGATAGTTTTACTTAAACCCCTTCAGTTGTTTTACTTAAACCTTTTCAGTTGTTTTACTTAAACGATTTTTATACCTCTTTTATTGGTAAATTTTATTTACAATTATAGGTCATCAAAATGCTATATATTATTTTGTTCTTATTTGCCGTTTCTCTATACACAGATTATGCTTCCTTATTTTTCATTTACTTTATAAATGAGCGAAAGCGTATTAGTCTGATAGTGGTATGCTTTTCTTAAATTTATATGTGTGAACGATAAAAATACAATTGCATAATTAAAAAAGGCTAAACCCTTTTAAAGATTTAGCCTTTTTTAGATTAAAGTATAAACTATTAGTGTAGAGGATGAGTCATATCTTCAGGTCTAACCCATTTATCAAAATCTTCAGCTGTAACATAACCTAAACGTACAGCCTCTTCTTTTAATGTCGTCCCATTTTTGTGAGCAGCATTAGCAATCTCTGCAGCTTTATAGTAACCAATCTTCGTATTAAGTGCTGTTACGAGCATAAGTGATTTATTCAACAAATCCTTAATACGAGGATAATTTGGCTTTATACCTTCAACTAAATGAATTGTGAACGATACAGCAGCATCTCCAAGTAGTTGCGCACTCTGCAAGAAATTTGCAGCCATAACAGGCTTGAATACATTCAGCTCAAATTGTCCTTGCATACCAGCTGCAGCAATAGCCATATCGTTACCAATTACTTGCATACAAACCATTGTCATGGCCTCTGCTTGTGTTGGATTTACTTTACCTGGCATGATAGAGGAACCTGGCTCGTTAGCAGGAATAATGATTTCTCCAATACCGCTACGTGGACCTGAAGCCATGAGTCGAATATCATTAGCTATTTTGTTTAGAGAAACTGCCAGTTGTTTTAATGCTCCATGAGTTTCTACAATAGCATCATGAGATGCTAAAGCTTCAAACTTGTTTTTAGCTGTAACAAATGGTAATCCTGTAAATTCTGATATATAACGAGCTACTACAACATCATAATTCTTTGGTGTGTTAAGACCAGTACCAACAGCCGTTCCACCTAAGGCAAGCTCAGATAAATGTGATAAAGTATGTTCAAGAGCAGCTATGCCATGTTCTATTTGTGAAGCATATCCACTAAACTCTTGACCTAAAGTAAGCGGTGTAGCATCCATTAAGTGAGTACGACCTATTTTGACTACATTCATTAATTCTTCAGACTTCTTTACTAAAGCTGCATGTAATTTGCGTAGTCCAGGTAAAGTAACATCATGTAATTTTTTGTAACAAGCAATGTGCATTCCTGTAGGGAATGTGTCGTTAGATGATTGAGACTTATTAACATCATCGTTAGGTAATAATGTTTTTTCTCCTTCTCCTATTTTTTTCCCAGCTAACTGGTGTGCACGATTAGCAATAACTTCATTGGCATTCATATTGCTTTGTGTACCAGAGCCAGTTTGCCAAATTACCAATGGGAATTGATCATAAAGTTTACCCTCTAAGATTTCATCACAAACTTTTGCAATTAAATCACGTTTTTCTATTGGCAATACACCCAATTCATGGTTAGCGTATGCAGCACCTTTTTTTAAGTAAGCAAAACCTTCGATAATTTCTCGAGGCATAGAAGCTGCTGGGCCAATCTTAAAGTTGTTACGAGAACGCTCTGTTTGTGGCCCCCACAATTTGTCAGCAGGCACCTTTACTTCGCCTAAGGTGTCTTTTTCAATTCTGTACTCCATATTTTTATTTATTAGTTAAAAAACAAAAGTTACTTTTAAACACTATTTCTATAAATAGACAGTGATATAATAGTTACTTATTTGCAAAAGTACAAAAAAATAAGTAACAATAATAGTTGTAGTTATATTTTCATTAATGTTAATCTATCTCTCTATCACTTTTAGTATTAGATAAATACTATAAAATAGCTATTTATAATAATAAGCTATTATCTTATTATTAATATGATATAACGTGAGTTCAACGAATTATAAGTGTCTATAAATTTGGTGATTAGCGAGATTTGTTATACCTTTAAGGTATTGATTTACAAACAATTTAAGCATCTGCGTCATTTGTTTCCTAAAGTTGTCTCATACAACCGTATAGTAGAATTGCAAAGTGAGGTTGTCATTCCACTCGCTTTGTTTATCAAGAAAGTCTTGTTAGGAAAATGCACTGGCATAAGTTTTGTTGACAGCACACCACTGCGTGTCTGCAAGAACCAAAGAATACATATTCACAAGGTTTTCAAAGGCATAGCTCAAAGAGGAAAATGCTCTATGGGTTGGTTCTTCGGCTTCAAGTTGCATTTGATTTGCAATGAGAAAGGAGAATTTCTCAACTTTATGATAACGCCAGGATATATTGATGACCGTAAGCCTTTGGAGTACAAAGCATTCATAGATTTTATATATGGTAAGCTATTCGGTGACAAGGGGGATATCGGCAAGAACCTCTTTCAAAGGCTTTTCGTTGACGGAATACAGCTTATTACCAAATTAAAGAGTAACATGAAAGGAGCGTTAATGAGCGTTTCAGACAGACTTTTACTCAGAAATAGAGCCATTATTGAAACGGTGAATGATGAACTAAAGAACATTGCGCAGGTGGAACACTCCAGACATAGATGCTTTGACAATTTTATCGTCAATTTATTAGGCGCTATTGCTGCCTATTGCCTGTTCCCCCAAAGCCGTGTATCAATATACAAAGGACCATTGACACATAGCTTACATGGTTCTGAATTCGTCGAACTCACGTTATCTTACTTTTGATTTGCTGGCGCATGTTGCTTCATTTCTTCCCATTCAGCAAACAAACTATTGAACTCAATATTGACGGTGAAGTACATAAAGGTTGGCGCATGTATATCGTGATAGCTACTTTCATTGTAACCATTCTTCTTTGGATAATTCCAGAAAATATTACAGGCATCAATACCAATACTGTTGCCATGATTCCTATGGGCGTATTTGCCATTTCGGTGGTTATCACCGCAAAAGATTTACAGCAAATTGATTGGAGTGTTATCTGTATGGTTGCAGGAGGTTTTGCTTTAGGTTTGGGTATGAATGGTTCTAGATTAGCCGATGTTGCCATTGAGAGTATTCCATTTGGCAATTGGAGTCCTATTATGATATTGTTGGTATCAGGATTGATTTGCTATTTCCTTTCTAACTTTATTTCCAACACTGCTACGGCAGCCCTTTTAAATGCCTATTCTTGCAGTAGTTTGTCGTGCTATGGGCGATAAATTAGGCGTAATAGGCGGCACAAGTACCATTCTTCTTGGTGTTGCTATCGCAGCATCGTCAGCTATGTGCCTGCCTATTTCAACTCCTCCAAATGCCATTGCTTATTCAACAGGTTTGATTCAGCAAAAGGATATGTTGAGAGTAGGACTGATTTGCGGTTTCATTGCACTTGCTTTAGGTTACGCATTGTTGTTGGAGAATTTCATTTCTTTGGTTAATCAATCAATTGAAAAAAGATTATAAGAAGAAACTTTTTAAGAGGATGTGCCTATTTTGACACACCATCATTTTGGTAAAAATCACAAACTATTAATCCATTTCATGAATGGCTTTTCAATCCATTTGCGTCGCCAATAGTCTATGAAACTGCAAATGGCAAAGATCGCTATTGGTACTATTAAGGCTTCAATGCTCAAATAAAGAAGTTCGCCTTGAAACATTTTAGGTACTTGACAAACATCTTGCCACAACCAACGGCGCATAGTATCGCTGTTAGCATGAATAAGCAGAACGCCAAAAGTTCCTGCTGCTACCGTATTAATAAACTTGCTTGTAAAAGAGCGAATATTTTTCGCTATTAAGAAAGCAGATAAACCTACTATAAATGGTAATACTCTATTTGAGTCTTCTACCATAAAATAACGATGTACGCCGATAAACGATGATTGCCGATAGTCGCCTAAAATTATGATGCAGATAACGCTTGCTATGGCAATGAATACACTAAAAACAAACAATGACGTTGAAAACTTTAAACTTTCTGTATAGCGGTTAGGGTAAAGTCTGATATAAGCTGCAATAAAGTAAAGCGACATATACCAAATTGGTTCGTTCATGGTTGATGCTAAAAAGAAATTTTGCGTTATACTCATCACAAAAATAATCCCCATAACGAATCGTTTAAATTGCTTTTGAGTAAGGTTTTTGATAACGATATTGTAGATTGGTACAAAAGCATAGAACACCATAAAACTTTCAGTAAAGCCATTATTGATGTGAGTAAGCAATCCAAATATGGTTGAAACAGCTCCTTTTATGCTAAATGCGTCGTAATCAGTAGCAACAAAAATAAAATAAATGACAATGTTGTAAAAAACAATTTGCGCAAACAACTTAACGTATCGTTGCCAAGTAAGCGATTGTTTGCAAAGAAAATAACCAGAAATAAGAATAAAACTATTAGTAGCAGTTTTGCCCCACATGCCCCAAACTTCAAGAAAATATTGATTCAGGGTCGGATTCAAGTAATCAAAGTAATTTGTTGTAGTTGAATTTACTACAAAATGATGAGCTATAATAGCTATCATTGCAAATATTCTAAGAACTTCTAAATTACTGTTTCTGAGATGCTTATGATTTCCACCCCCCTGAAATATTAGTTACATTTTCAGCAACTTCAATGTTTTGCGTATTCACTGTTTCCATTTTTTTGTTATTGTATTATTTCTTTATTTGTTGATGATGCCTGCAAAGGTATGCATTATTTATTCAATATAGTATTGTTTTTTGTGTAAGAACTTTATTTTAATGTGAGTTCGACGAATTTAGAACAGAGCAAGCTGTGTGTCAATAGTCCTTTGTATATTGATACACGGCTTTTTGGTGAACAGGCAATAGGCAGCAATAGCGCCTAATAAATTGACGATAAAATTGTCAAAGCATCTATGTCTGGAGTGTTCCACCTGCGCAATGTTCTTTAGTTCATCATTCACCGTTTCAATAATGGCTCTATTTCTGAGTAAAAGTCTGTCTGAAACGCTCATTAACGCTCCTTTCATGTTACTCTTTAACCCAAATCGGTCATTAGAAAATTATTGCTGTCCGGTAAAACTCAAAAGAGCATAAATATCTTCCCCGAAGCC